>JASLMQ010000352.1 GCA_030746455.1 Candidatus Latescibacterota bacterium | reverse complement strand
CTGTACAAGCTAATGGACGATCTGAGCTCCACCACGCTCCTGTCGTTGGACGAATTCACCTACGGTTCCGACGATACCGACAAGCAGGTTCCCTTGATCGACACGCTGCAGTCTCCCGACCGCTCGGACGCCTTGCGCGATCTGGAGCGGGAGGAGATGCGCAACCTGTTGGTTGAGTCGATCGGCCTGCTGTCGGATCAGGAGCGACTGGTGATCGCCCTGTACTACTATGAAGAGCTCACATTGAAGGAGATCGGGCAGGTGATGGAGCTGTCCGAGTCGCGCGTGTCGCAGATACACACCAAGTCCGTACTGAGTCTGCGTGCCAAGCTCCGAATGCGTCTGATGCAGTAGTCACCCCCAGCAACGTCCATCGGACGTGCAATCCGGCGACCCCGGATTGGCGTCCCGGATATCAACACCATGGCCCGACCCGCCCAAAGGCTACAACAGGAAGTGGGTATGCAGCAGAAGCGGATCCGAAGGCTGCGCCTGATCACGGAGAAGATCATCGGCCTGCCGACGCTGCCGACGATCGTTACGCAGCTCATTGCGCTTGTGGGTGATCCCAAGTCGTCGGCGAGGCAGGTGGCTCAGCTGATCTCCACCGACCAGGCGCTGACGGCCAAGATCCTCAGGGTGGCCAACTCGGCGTTCTATGGCTTCCCCCGGAAGATCGCGACTGTGCAGCTGGCCATCGTGGTTCTGGGCTTCGAGGCGGTCAAGAACCTCGCACTGAGCGTAACGGTTCTCAAACGCTTCACCAGCGGCAGAGAGCACCGGCTGTTCGACAGGCAGCGATTCTGGGAGCACGCGATCGGATGTGCGGTTGCGGGAAGGCATCTGGCCAGGAAGCTCAGGTTTCGGATCGAGGCGGAGGCCTTCGTGGCCGGCGTGCTCCACGACATCGGGAAGCTGATTCTCATCGAGTACTTCCCCGATGACTTCTCCGAGGCCCTGGAGCTGGCGGAATCCGAAGAGATGACCATTTCCGAGGCTGAAGAACAGGTCCTGGGCGTGACCCACGCCGAAGTGGGGGGATGGCTCGCGGAGCGGTGGAACCTGCCACCGGATCTCGTCGGCGCCATCACGTATCACCATCAGCCCGATGCGATGAAGAATCCAGACCTGTCGAAGGACCTGGTGCTCCTGGTGCACACGGCCAATGCGATGGTCCGCCACCGTGGAATCGGTGACAGCGGGGACCAACAGGGCTTCAGACTCGATCCAGGCATATCGCAGCGCCTCAAGCGAGACAGCGACGTGTCCGATGAAGCCCTGCTGGATATCCTTGGCGACGGGCTCGAGGCCGAGATGGAAAAGGCTCAAGTGTTCCAGGATCTGGGGGGGGAGGGATAGCAGAAGCCGGTCGACTGCAAGGATGCCATGGAGACACAGCCCCAAGACGATGTCACACCCGATGGACCTCCGGGGGCGCAGGGCGCCCGCCGCACTAGCCTCGATCAGGAGGCTGCGCTCAGGGCACTGGCCGACCTGACGCTGCAGGTCATCGGTTCTGACGCCTGCGGAATCCTGCGAGTCGCGGAAGGCGAGGAGACACCTGAGCTCCTGACGGCACAAGACACGCCCGCTTCCTTCAGACAAGCCGTACAGCGTCTGTGCAGCAGCGGACGCATCGAAAAGGCCCTGGTCAGCTCGAATCCGACGGTCATATCCGAGTCGGACGCGAAGTCGAAGGGCCGGACGTTCGTCATCTCCCCCATGGTCGCAGAGAACCGCCCCGTGGGGGTTTTCGTTGTCTGTTGCGATCGGGCCGAGAATGCCTACACGGAGGACGACCTCGAGCGCGTCGGCGTACTCGCCAGGCAGGCGACGATCGCCCTGGAGAACGCCCGCCTCTACCGGAACCTGACCGAGACCCACCAGAAACTCAAGGCGTCGCAGGCGCAGCTGGTGCAATCAGGGAAGATGGCCGCGGTGGGACAGCTGGCCGCTGGGGTGGCCCACGAGGTCAACAACCCGCTTCAGATCATTCTGAGCCGCGTCCAGCTCCTGATGATGAGGCATCGGGAGGAGGGGGGCCTCTCCAGGGACCTCCACCTCATCGAGTCCAATGTCAAGAGAATCTCCCGGATCATCCGCAGCCTCCTCGATTTTGCACGTCACAACACGGGTGATGAGGAGTGGCGACGGGTCGATCTCTACTACCTCGTCACCCAGACATTCAACCTGATGCAGCACGTGATGGAGAAGGGCGGCATCGAAGTCGACATATCGGTCTCCGAAGGGGATCCGCCCAGCATCCGCGGCAACGTGGGTGAGATCGAGCAGGTCTTCCTGAACCTGCTCCTCAACGCCCATCAGGCCATGCCGGATGGGGGGCGTATCGACATCGAGCTGGGTTCGGATGGTGATGAGGTGATTGCCCGGATGCGGGACACAGGAGAGGGTATACCCCATTCTAATCTTTCGCGTGTCTTCGATCCGTTCTTCACCACCCGCGAGGAAGAAGGCGGCAGCGGCCTGGGCCTGTCCATCATCTACGGCATTGTACAGAATCACAACGGCAAGATCGACGTGGAGAGCCAGCTGGAAGTCGGAACCACCTTCAGGATTCAGTTTCCGGCGTACCGTGAGGGCGAAGGCGCCTAGCTGGATCGCCACCCCGTTTCCAGCACGCACCTGTTTCTCAGAGGCCGAGGGAGGTCGGAACGGCTATGGAGGGCATCGAGATCCTGTTCTGGGGGTTGTCGGTCCTCTTCTGTCTGGTGATGGCCTTCGCCATCCTCGTATGGTGTCGCGGATGGCGCCGTCAGGAGCGCGAGGAGACCGAACGGCAGA
>JASLMQ010000351.1 GCA_030746455.1 Candidatus Latescibacterota bacterium | reverse complement strand
GAGGATCGCGTCCACCCGCCTCAGGTAGCCGTCCCAGCCGTCGGGCATCACGCCCTCGGCGAAGTGGCTGTGACCGATCAGCACGTGGTGCTTCGCCACCCCGTCGGCAATGCGTTTCTTGTTCCAGTCGAGGTCCTTTGCTTCGTCGTTGAAGTTGCCCCACATCATTCCGAAGCGCTTGTCCCCAAGCGGGTCGTGCTCGTTGTAGCACTTGAGGGACCGGTCCGGATAGGTCGCCGCCGACACGTAGTCGTACAGGTCCCCAAAACAGGTGCGGGCCGCCTCGCGGTCGAAGTTGGAGCATCCGCCCGACCCGGGTTGGATCCAGGTGACGGGGCGCTCGAGTCCACAGGCCTCGAATAGTTCCAGCGAGGTCTCGGCAAGTCGCTTGCGCGCGTCGAGCGTGATCCGGACGTCTTCCTTCTGCAGCTTGTGATAGGTGACGCCTTTGTGCGTACCGAGAGCGACATTGTCTTCCCCCCAGAAGCTGCGCAGCTCGATCGTCGTGCCGTCCTTCTCCGCCTTCTCGTCGAACCGGCAGACGGTGTCCAGGTCCGGCAGCCAGAGGGCGAAGTACTTCGGGGGACCCATGTCGGCCAGATCACCGGGTCGGCCGGCCGAAATCACCTTCCCGCTGACGTCGGCGGAACCCGTGGGGTAGCTGCCGGCTGCGATCGGCTCGTAGGTGAGGTAGATGAACTCGTCGTCGACGTGGTCGACGCCGGGCAGCCGCCGCCACGCATCGGCATCGGCTTCCGGGCGAAGCGGGAGCTTGTCGACGCTGTGGATCGGGGTGTGATCCATGACCTCGTGGCCCCCGGACTGGAGCTTCCTGACCAGGTCGAGGTAGTCCGCGTCGTCGATCATGCGGGCCGGGCACAGCGCGGCACAGAACTTGTACCCATGTCGGTCGAAGATCTCGGCGAAGGCCGTCCACTGGTGGGCCGGCCTGTTGTCATCGACTCGGAAGCAGATACCGCCCTGCTTGTAGGTGATGGTGTCCCCCGTAGACAAGGTGACCGTTCCTCCAGGATTTAGATCTAGGTTGGGTGGAATATACCTTGACCGGCTGGGCTCTTTCGCCGAACCGGCACGAAGGGCAAGATAAGGCGATGTGGACGGTGAAACAAGCGAGAGTCACTTTTGCTTAGCGATCATCGATCCGCGCACTGGCACATTCGGAAGCCCGCACCTAGTAGATGGCGGCAAGCTTCTGACGAACCAGCCTGGGGTTGGTGCCGACCTCGAGCGCCAGGATTCCCTCGATGACCTTGAGATGTTTGATCTCCATCTCACGCAGGATGGAGTCGAAACCGTTCCTGAGCACGTCGTTGGTGATCTCGGGAACGGTACCATCGCCCATCAGGCGAAGCGCATCCTTGAGAGGCCCTTCATGGGTGCCTTCGCTCAGCTTCTTGAGTGGCTTTCCTCCTTGACGCCGACAGATCTCCGCAATGCCGCAGAACATCTCGTCGATATCCTCCGAGCTCAGGTCCGCGAGGGGCCGCTTCAACAGCGCCAGAGTGGCCTTCTTCACCTTCTGGAACTCGGCATTCGCTTCGGCCGACGATTCTTCCTTCTTCTTTGACTTGGCCATGCCATTTCTCCTTTGCCTGCGTGACGATGACGGCCATCGGGGTCAGTACATCGAGGAAAACTCGCGTGCGTGACGCTCCAGTCCGTCCATGATCGCGCCACAGCTGTCCATCCACCGGTGCTCGGGTATGTCCTCGGTGATGCCGATCAGCAAGCCGTCGACCGTGCCGGCATCGTTGAGCATGTCGACCGTGGCCTGCTCGATCTCGGCGTCGGGCTGGAGGTGGAGCGATGACGGGTAGTTGAGCCACAGCACCTTGTCGGGCCACGCCCTCCGCGCCTCGCCGAGCGTCATGTCGGTGTCAGGGGCGGGCGTGAAGGCCTCGATGTAGTCCAGGTCGGTCCCCGCGATGGCCTCGGCGAGGAGCCTGCAGTTGTCGTCGAGGTGGCATCCGATGAGCTTGCCGTTCCGGTGCATGACCTCGGCTGCCTCGTCGTAGTGGGGCACGAAGTAGGTCTCGAAGGTCTCCAGACCGATCACGGCGGGAACGACGTTGCCGCCGTAGTTGGCGTGAGAGGCCGGGGAGTCGGCGACGAGGGGGTAGACCTTCCGGCGGTTCTCCACGAGGGCGTCGTAGAGCTTGAGGATCTCGTCGCGGCTGTCCATCCACTGGGTGCAGAAGTCCTCCATTGCGATCATCGTACCGGAGATGAGGGTCTGGAGAGGCTCCGCGCCGATCGCGGCGCGAAAGATGGCGTCTTCGCCGAAGGCATTCTGGGCGTTAGCGAACACATCGTAACAGGGCTCGTAGACCTCGTCCTGGATCATGAACAGGAGGACCTTGTAGTCGTCTGGAGACCGGAACATCCTTCGGTGATGCCACGACGTGAAGCCCGCGGGCTCGTCGAGGGTGGAGACGGAACCGACCGGGGTCTCGTAGACCGTTCGGACCATCGGGCGATCTTCCACGGAATAGGATTCGCGGGTGACGCGGACGTTCGGCCGATGCGTGCGGTATACGGGCGCGTCGCGCTTCACGATGCAGAGCCCACGGTTCCGCATCTCACGCTCGGCTGTGCATTGGGGGATCATGCATTCGTACATCGTGAAGGGAACGGTGTCGGTGTGCCCACCCCTGAGGCTGATCTCGGCCTTCTGCCTCGGCGTCATGTCACTCCCCTCCAAAGGAATATCGACGGTCAGGCTTTCGGTTCACTGTGGGTCCGGGTCGACCCAGATGCCGTGCTCGACGATCAGGCGATCGTCGATCTGGATCGTGGGCCTGTCGACCTCACCGTCAATATGCTTCGGCCCATGAACGAGCACGTCCCTCCGGACGTTGTTCCCCAGGGCGATGTGGACCCGGTCGTGGCGATGGGTGCCATCGCTCCAGTAGTAGCGATGGTTCTCCTCGAGCGTGGTGGTGACGATTCCCACCTCGTCGACGGCGTCCGCCGGTGGGTCCCCGCTGGCGATGAACGCCCTCAGGCGTTCCAGCTGGATCGGGCATCCCGAGAGGTCGACGACCCGCCCCGTCTCCACCGTGATGCGGAGGGGCTCGCGATCGAGCTCATCGGCCGGCCTGACCTCCCGTTGTGTCGGACCGTCGAAGACGAAGACGCCCGCTGTCGTCTCCATGACGGGCATCACGGCGACCTCGCCATAGAACGGGATGATTCCGAGCACGGGCACCGTGCCGGCTGCTTCGGTGAGACCAAAGGTGAAGTCCGTTCCGCCCGCCGAGGTGATGTGGCCACTCTCCGAGCGGCTCAGCAGATCCAGGAGCCACAGCGTCCTGTCGCGTATGGCGGCGATCTCTCTCGCGTCGACGTCCCACTCTTCCAGGCCGTTGCACTGGAGGATCATCCACCGTCGCTCGCCGCTGAGGGCCTGGTCGTGCGCGTCGGGATGACCGTAGAGCCGGTCGTATCCAGGGCGATTGGGGACCCAGGTGTCGGCCAGGTTTTGGATGACGATGTCGGTCGCGTCCAAAGCGGCCCTGACGGATTGGAGGACGTGACCTTCTGCATAGGGACCGCTGGAGACGTAATGCCGGATGTCGAGGGTGGTGGGGATGAGGCCCAGATCGAGCGCGGCCCGGGACAGCGCGGGGGCGTAGGGCAAGAGCACATCATCGGCCAATAGGAGGAGCGACTCGCCGGCTCGGGCCCTGCAGGAGGATTCGAGGACGATTCTCGCGTTCCTCAACAGCTTCTCAGAGGGGGGCACGTGTGGCGATGGTGCGGATGCTGCCATCGGCGGCTCCCCGCGGGGGAGTGGGGCCCGCGGTATCGGAGGCGGGGATCCAGAAAACGGGGTGCGATGGCGGCAAGATAGGACGGTTTGGCGGGAAATGCAAAAGAAGAGCGCGGGGATTCATCCCCGCGCTCTTCGATGCAGAGGCAATGTCAGCCCGGAGCAGGGAGGGGCTCCCACCTTCGCTGCATCCACCTTCGCGGCAACAGCCGCTTCGGTGGGCAGGGAAGCCGCTCGCTGCAGAAGCAGAATGCCCCGCGGGAGCGGGGCTAACTGCAAACCAACAGAGTGGTAAATGGTGCCGTGCGGAGTCTTGATGCCGCTACTGGACGGCGGCGGCCTCCTGGGCGTGCTGGATCTCGCCGCGGACGCCCACGACGACCTGACGCAATGGGATGTCCGCACCGGAAGCCTGCAGGGCCTTCTGGCTGATGAACCAGTAGCCGGAGCAGCAGGGGACCTCCATGTGGACGACCGTGAGGCTGCGCACGCCGGAGTCGCGCAGGATCTCGGCGAGGCGGTTCTGGGCGATCTCGGGCTGGTCGAACTTGGGGCATCCGATGAGGACGGCGCCCTGCGGTATGTACCGCCCGTGGGCCTCTGGGCTGGCGAAGGCGACACAGTCGGCCATCAGGACGACGTCCTTGCCATTCAGGAAGGGCGCTCCCGGCGGGACCAGGTTGAGTTTGATGGGCCAGTGCGAAAGCGTGGCGGACGTCGCGGGCGCCCCCTGGGGCCCAGCGGCTTCCTGGGACTGGGCAGGGGCGGCCTGCGTGTCTCCCAACTGGAGCAGCTGCGAGGACGGGCACTGGGCCGGCACGGAAAGGGAGCCGGCCTGCTGAGACGGACAGGATTCGTGTCCTCCCTGGATCCACGAGTCGGCCAGGTGCTCCTTGACGGCCTCCTCATCGAAGGCGTCGGCCTCGCGCTCCTCGATTCTGATGGCGTCTTCCGGGCAGATCCCGAGGCAGGCGCCCAGACCGTCGCACAGGTTCTCGCCGATCAGCTTGGCCTTGCCGTCGATGATCTTGATGGCGCCCTCGGCGCACGAGATGATGCAATCACCGCAGCCGGTGCACTTCTCTTCGTCTATGTGTACGATCTGTCTGACGGCGCGCACGGTTGGTTCCTTTCTCCGGCTAGGTGGTCCGGGCCTTGGGGTAGAGCTTCCGGGCCCGTTGCCTTCCCGTGTTGGTCTTGAAGACCTTGTCAATCACCTCGTTGAGCCGATCGGGCCCGAATCTCGATATCCCCTCCGGGATCTCCTCCAGGCGGTCGGCATCCCAGATGATCCTGAACTCCGGGCTGTCGGCATCGTCGTCGCTGTGGTGGCTGCGAACGATGCGGCATACGTGGTCGACCGTGTCCTCGTCGAGGCCGATCTCCTCCAAGATCCCCCTGGCGATGGCCGCGCCCTCCACCTCATGATACGGCGCATCAGACGTACCGTGCTTCTCCACCGCGGCCGGGATTCCGATGTCGTGGAGCAGCGCCGCCGACATCACCACGCGGGGATCCCCGCCTTCCTGGCGCATCAGCTCCTGCGCCCGGTCGAGGACCAGCATGGAGTGAGTGGCGAGCTCCTGGTCGTTCAACGTGCGCTTGACGGCCTCGACCAGCTTGTCGATCAGCGAAAGCTCTTCGGTGTCTGCAAGCTCAATGTCCTTGGGATCGAAGCCCAGGCACTCCTTGGCGTAGTCGCACCACTGGGCGCATCCCATGCTGACCTTCGGATTCTGGACCCGCTTCCCGCAGCCGGGGCAGCGCTGCTTCGCATCGGTCTTGAAGAACTCGACAGGTCTACCGCAGGCCTGGCACGGGATCTCGAAGACGTCGTCGGGCGTCCAGAACCGGGTGTCTTGACCGGGACACATCATCATAGCGTGGGGTCTCCCGCCGGGTGGCGCAGCCAGGGCCCCGTTCCATATGATCCTTGTGGGCCCGGTTGCCATCAACCGATAAAAAGGTCTTTTTGTGCTTTCACTATAAGATACCGATACCGGGGTCCTGCGTCAACAAGAAAATGGACGCAAGGTGAAGATTTCTTGGACCGGAACGATAGGCGGACCATCTGTGGTGGGTGGGACAAAATGCCTCAGGGTCGACGGAACAGCGAGGCGAATGCCACCAGATCGGCGAATCCGATTCTGCCGTCACCGTCCAAATCGTATCTGGAATCGAATGTGTCGTGGCCGAAGACGGCGCCGAAGTGCCTGGCGAACAGGACGAAGTCGTGGAAGTCCAGGGAGCCGTCCGCGTTGAAATCTCCAGGTTCGGCGCCGGTTTCCGC
>JASLMQ010000350.1 GCA_030746455.1 Candidatus Latescibacterota bacterium | reverse complement strand
TGGAGAAGCAGGGATCCGACTCGATCCTGCGCCACGATCCGGTGGATGACGCGCGATTCGAGGCGTTGTGGGGGTACCTGGAGGCCGGACGAGGAGGAGCCTGAACCGGGTCTTCTCTCTCGTGATGTAGACCTGCCCAGTTGCCTATTCGAGGCGAAGGGAGTCACAGGATGTCAATTGGCAAGACTCACAGCCGGTTCGTCACGGCCGAGATGCGGGCGAACGCGCTGGTGAATGCGGAGCGATTCGACTGGGCGCAGGAGCAGCAGCAAGACGCGATCGCCGAGGCTGAGCCGTGGGTGAATCGATCGGATGATTCGCTCTGGGCCACGGTCACGGGGCAGGAACTCCCTCGGACGATCTACACCAACAGGGGTGTAAACCGAGAAGGAAATACGCCGCATTGTCCCTCGTGTGGCGAGGCGGCGCCGGACAGGTACGGTCGGACGTGGTGGGACTTCGAGGAGGCGATGCCGTGGAAGGTTTGGTGCCAGAACTGTCAGGAGGTCTATCCCAAGAACGATTTCGCGGCCTTCTACGAGACGGCGTTGGACAAGCATGGGATGTTCCGGCGAGAGTTGGGTGATCGGTCGCTGCTGTTCAACGGCGACCATCCCGATAGCGCCGACCCGATGCGCTCGCTCTACGTGGATGACGGTTACGGGATGCTCGACGAGAAGGGGAACCGGCACGATGTGATCGCGTACTACGCGTTCGAGGCCGTGTGGCGACAGATCCGGACAGGTGTCGAGGCCCTGGCGAATGCGTATGCGGTAACCGATGATACCCGCTACGCCCGCAAGGCGGCCGTGCTGCTGGATCGAATCGCCGATGTCTACCCTGAGATGGACTACCTGCCCCTCCACAAGATGGGTTTTACGCACAGCCAGGGGGGTACGGGAGAGGGAGGAATCGAGGGATGCATCTGGGAGACCTTCGTGACGCAGGGGTTGGCCCGGAGCTACGACATCATCTTCGACGGGATTAAGGACGACGGGGAGCTGGTCTCCTTCTGCTTCGCCAAGGCTTCACAGTACGACCTGGGCGACAAGAGCGGTGTGGGCGAGATCTGTCAACACATCCAGGACAACCTGCTTCTCAAGGCACTTGGATCGGTGAAGGACGGCCGGATCAGGGGGAATACCGGAATGACCCAGTGCTCCCTGGCGGTCTCGGCGATTGCCATGGATGATCCGATGCTGACCCCTCAGTGGCTGGACTGGCTGTTCCACCCCGACTTCCCGGGTGACTACAACGACAGGAAGGACCCGATTCCCTGGGTGCTTTCGGAAGGACTCGACCGCGACGGCGTGGGGGGCGAGTGCGGCGGTTACGGGCTCATCTGGACTCGTCACATGCGCCAGCTTGTCGAGATTCTGACGGCCTATCCCGAGTACACCGCTCACGACCTTGTGGCGGAGTATCCGAAGCTCAAGCAGGCCTTCCTTGCTGAATCCCGTCTGAACGTGCTCGACGGTATGATGCCCAACACGGGCGACAGCGGCGCCGCGGGACACTGGGGCAGACAGGGGGATGCCGCAACGTATCTGCTGGCCTACAAGCTCTACAGAGACCCGACGTTCGCCAATCTGGCCTGGTGCGAGCATGAGACCCGTGGCTCGTCCATTCGTCTGGCCGGCGACATATACGAGAAGGAGCCGGACTCCCTGGCTGAGGAGGTCCGTGGCGTGGCCCGCTCCGAGTCCGTTGCGCTCAGGAGCGAGCACCTGGGGCGTTACGGACAGGCTTACCTCCAGACCGAGAGGCCCGAGAACGGTCGGGCCGTCTTCATCCATTACGGACGCGACAAGGGCCACTCACACAGGGATTCCCTCAACCTCGGCCTGCTCGCGAAGAACGTGGATATGATGCCCGACCTGGGCTATCCTGAGTACACGGGGAACTGGCCCAAGAAGATCGCCTGGACGGCCAACACGGTCAGTCACAACACGCTGTTGATCGGCGATGCGGGATCTGCCCAGAGCCCGGGAGGCCAGATCGAGATCTTCGCTGTCGAGCCGCCTGTTCGGGCGATGCAGGTCGACGCGCCCAACGCGTACGAGGGCGTCCAGACCTACCGGCGCACCGTGGCGCTGGTGGACGTTGGAGAGGAGGACAGCTATGTGTTCGACGTGTTCCGCGCCCGTGGCGGAGCCGACCATCGCCTCTCGTGGCACGGCGCTGGCGGAAGGGCCCAGGTCGCGGGACTGGAGCTGGCCGAACAGCGATCTGGCACGTTCGCCGGGCCCGATGCGCCGTTCGCCAGGCTTGACGGGGATCATGGATCGTTCTACACGAAGAGCGGGTTCACCTATCTCTACGATGTGGAGCGATCGACTGGACCTGTGGGGGCGCCCTACACCGTGGACTGGGGGATCGAGGATGTCCGAGGGAAGAACCGCATCAGAGAAGGGGAAGAGCCGCACCTGAGGCTTCACGGGCTTACGCCCTGTGACGAAGTAGCGCTGGCCACGGGTGACTCCCCTCGCAAGATGCAGTGCCCAAGGTATCTTCTCCAGAGCCGACTCGGCCAGGACGTGCAGAGCCAGTTCGTGAATGTGCTCGAGCCGTATGACCGGAAACCCTTCGTGGAACGGGTGAGGCCACTGGTTGTGGAGCACGCTGACGATTCCCAGGCGGTAGCGGCGGTCGCAGTCGAGCTGATCGATGGGCGTACCGACATTTTCATCAGCTGTGAACGGCCCACTGAGGTGACCGTTGAGGGAGGGATCCGGTTCGACGGCAGCTTTGGGATGATCCGCGTCGCCGGCGCCGAGGTCGAGCTGATGCGGATGGTGGGTGGCACGCATCTTCTCTACGGCGATGCGGAACTGACGGTCGAGCAGGCTGTGTGGCGCGGGAAGGTGGCAGGGGTTGACGCATCGGACCCCGAGGACAATCGGGTCACCCTCGATCCCCCCCTTCCTGAGGACGCCGGACTCGTGGGACGGACCATCCATTTCATCAACTCCCTACCCCTGGATACGAGCTACGATATCAGGGCAGTCACGGCAGACGGCATCTCGACGGGCGACATCACAATCGTACAAGGGATGGCGGATTCGACGGACCCGTCGGCCGGGTATTCGTACCTGGTCAACCCGGGTGACGAGTACGTCGTGCCGGTGGTGGTGGGGATGGGATGAGGGGCATGTGGGATGGCCTGGACACCGAGTTGCGGGTTCTTGTTCGGCATCCCTGTGGTCGCTGGGGCCCGGCCGCCTGCTATGCCTCCTCAGCCTTCTGCGAGGCAGCATCCTCCTTCGCTTGCGAGCCGGCTACGGAGGACAGGGGCGTTGGGACCTCGCACCGTATGTACCCGGGCTCGTCACGTCCGGTTAGACCACTGAGGTATATTCTCCATTGTCGTTGCCCCTGTTCTGCAATGGCTCGGTCGTGCAGTATTTCCCGTGCGTTCCGTCGTCCCTCCGGGGCTTGGTGATTCCTCGGCTTCGGATGCTCCTGGGGCTTGCGCCCCAGGCCATTGACTGTCGCCCCTCCGGGGCTCAGCAGAGACATCCAGATGTGAGTGGCTCCCAGCGCAAGGGGATTTCGTAGGAGGTGGATATGGCGAACGTATACGCGCTGTTCTGGTTCGACGTGGAAGACTGCACGGTGCCGCAGAGCGACGATGCCGCGCGGCGACTGGCGATGATTCTGACAGAGCATGGCGTGCGGGGCACGTTCAAGGTCGTCGGTCAGAAGGCGCGCGTGCTGGAGCAGCGGGTACGGTACAAGGTGATCGATGAGCTTCTGAAGCACGATATCGGGTTCCACGCCAACTGGCACGGTGGGAGGCCGCAGATCGCCGAATACCTTGCGCCGCGAGACTGGGATGATGGTGTGGCCGACTTCGAACGGCGCGAGTTCCCGGGGATCCGGGACGTGCGGCGCATCTTCGGGGTCAATCCTGCAACGTACGGACAGCCGGGATCCAACTGGGCGCCCCAGCCGTTTCCCATCCTGCGGAAGTGGGGCATCCCGACCTACGTGAGCGGCTACGGGTACGTCGGGGTGGATTGCCAGCCCTTCTGGTACGGTGGACTCCTGTGCACGTCTCATATGTACGGGAAGCGCTTCAACGGAGAGTCTCAAAGGCACCACATGGGGCTCAACTTCGAGCTGGGGGAGCCGGGAGAGCTGGAGAAGCACAAGGCGCTGTTCTCGACTTCTCTTGAACAGCTCTCCGGTTCCGGCGGGGTGATCAGCATCATCAACCACCCCTGTACGTTGGTGCTGGAGGAGTGGTTCTCGACGTTCATGAAATCCCGTGAGCTCACGGAGGCCGGGTTCGAGCACTTCGAGGCGTTCGTCAAGTGGGCCATGTCGCTCGAGAACGTGAAGTCCACGTGCGCCAGCCAGTTGCGTGAGCTATACCCGGACCGGGCCAAAGGGCGGACCTTCTCTCGCGAAGAGATCGGCCAGATCGCGCGGGGCCTGTCGGAGGAGATCACGTTCCAGCGGGCCGGGGACGCCACGATCTCGGCGTCGGAGGCCTTCGGGATGCTCGTCCGATTCCTCGCCGACACGATCGAACGGGATGGATTGCCGGATGGCATCGCCTGGAATCAGGTGATGAACCCCACCCGAAAGCCTGAGGATGCGGCGGGCGAGCGGTCGGTGACCTGGGATGCCTTCTGCGAGGGCATCATTTCGGCCGTGAGGGAGTTGGATGCGAGCGGCAGTGTGCCGAACGCGGTAGAGGTGGATGGGGCAGACGTTCCGCCGGCCGACTTCCTGGGGGCGGTGGCGCAGGTGGCCGTCGGGCTCCTTGACGGGACCAGCGCTCCAACGAAGGTGGAGATCCGACCCACGGAGAGGGTCTTCGAGCAGTACGTCGACGAGGAGGCCGCGCGCCGGGCGTGGGGAGGCGCGATGCTGCCCTACGAGTTCAGGGGACACAAGCTGATCGAGCTGGCAAAGCTGGGGGCGTGGACGGTGAAACCGGCAGTTCTAAGGGAATAGCCCGCAGCCGAAGAGCTCTGAACCACGAAGAACACGAAGGGGGAGATGGAGGGATGAAGATCAGCTCCACGCCCGTGCGAATTGATCACCCACGAGAGATCCCCGCGTGGGAGCTCCCGGCGCAGCGGATTTCCGTTGGAGACCCCGGGGAGTACAAGCCAAGCCTCGCACTGCTGCCCTCCGGCGAGCTGGTGATGGTCGCATTCCATCGGACGATGCCCGCCGGGGACGACTGCTGGCACGAGGTCACGACGCTGTGGCGGTCGCACGACGGCGGACGGACGTGGTCGGACGGCCAGACTCTCGATGACGTGATCGGGCGCGAGCAGTTCCTGAGTGCTACGTCGGATGGCACGCTCTTCATGACGTCGAGCATCATGCCGATGGACACCGCCTACCCGGGCCCCCCGGGAAGCGGGTGCTCGCTTCTCCACCGAAGCACGGACGGCGGGGAGACGTGGCACCGTACGATGGTCCTTGTGGAGGGGGATCTGCGGCGCGGCATTCCGTACGAACGTCATCCATCGCTGCTTGCACGGAATGTGGTCGAAATGCCGGACGGCTCTTTGCTGCTGGGCGTATCCGTCTGGGGCCCCCGGACAAACGATCCCGCAAACGCGTGCGACTACATATGGTCGTCGTGCGACGGGGGTGCAACGTGGATCCAGGACCGTCCTGTCACGATCGAGGCAGGGAAGTACGACGACATCGGCGGGTTCTTCGCGGAGGGCTTTCTCTATCGAAACGGGGCTGGCAAGCTGCTCTTCTGGCGGGCCTACGACGCACGGAAGCGCTACTACAGGCTCCCGGATAACAGGATCGATCCCTCGGCCGTACCGAAGTACACCGATCAGGTGCGCCGGCTCCTGTGGTGGGAGTCCGGTGACGAGGGGATGACGTGGAAACCCCGCGGCGACTTCGGTGACTATGGCCAGATGTACCCGCGCGTGATCCAGATGCGCAGCGGGCGCCTGCTGATGACCTACACACAGCGGGACCTGCTCTACCCCCTCGGGCTGAGGGCTCGCCTGGGGCAGGACGACGGCGAGGTGTGGGACCTCGAACACGATCAGATCGTGCTCGAGGGCATGACTCCCTGGGGCAAGCGCTCGGGTGGTGGGTTCGGGAACACCGTCGAACTCCAGGACGGAGGTCTTGTCTCCTGCTACAGCTACCTCGGCGCCGACGACAGGTCGCACGTGGAGGTCGTACGGTGGGTCATCCCTGAGTCTGCCGACGAAAGGATCGTGCTGTTCGACCGATCGCTTCTTGGCCTGGGTGATGCTGGCCGGATGTCACTGCTCTACGACCCGTCGACATCCTCAGGTGCACGGATGGTGCCGCGGAGCTTCCCGTACCTGGAGAAGGAGGTGCCCGACCAGGTGGCCGTGACGGCACGCCCTGGTCTGAACCCCGACGAACCGTTTGTGGCGGAGGTCCAGATCCGATCCGAGCAGGAGGCCCAGTGCGGGCGCCGCGGCCTCACGCTGGTCGACCTGGAGATACCAGACTGGGGGCCGTATACCGCCCTCGCAATACGGGCGCGCAACGCGGGGCCCGCGCGGCTGAAGGTTTGTCTCAGCGTGCACAGCAAGCTGGATTTCAGCAACATCGTCACGCCGCCCCACCTGTGGGTCACCACCGTCCCCTTCGATCTCGATCCGGGCGAGGCCACCACGCTCTACGGCCCGGTAGATGAGATCAGGCATCAGGTGGATGTGGCCGACATCCAGGCGGTCTCGATCTTCACGGATTCGCCGGAAGAGGGGAGACTACTCGTTGGGCCGGCCTACCTGATCGCCCACGGATCGCCGGATCTCCCCGGGTGAGGAAAGGGGGATGAGATGAAGCTGGAACTGGATCCATGGTGCTTCGAGGTGCAGGGAGATCTCTTGACCTTGCGCTCAGAGGGAAGGGACGCGGTGACCCTCCGGGTCGCGCCCGTCATCGAGGGGCAAGAGACGACGCTCGGAGCGTGGCACGAGGCTGGTGAAGGGCATTTGACTGCCGAGATCGTGGGTCGCTCCGGCGACGCTGTGCACCTGTCGGAGCACCTGGGACGCGCTCGTTTCTGGATGGAGACACAGGTACCGGAATTCGAGCAGATCGCCTACTTCACGAACGTTCAGGTCCACGGCCCGGGATGGCACAGCTTCTGTTCGGACGAGTGGGACCGCTTCTGGGAGCGCGACCTGGACTGTGAGGTGAGCGTATCGAGCTGCTATATCGGCGCCAATCCGGACGGCGCAGATGGCGCGGGCATGACCGATCCGGGCGACAGGCCGCTGACGTGGATCAACAACATCCAGCCGAGGGTCTTCGCACTGAAGTCGGATCGGGGATGGATCGGGCTGTCGATCCCGGGTGCGCTGCCGGTGGGGGTGACACGTGCACGGATGCGCATGCGTCGCTGGTCTCTGTCCTTCGAGGCGCTCAGGCCGACCTGTAGCGAAGGCCACATGCCCCACGTCTACTTCGCGCCTGGAATCCCAGATCCATACGATGTTGTGGACGTTCATCGGGAAATCAGTGACTCCCTAGGCCTCACCGTTGAGAAATCCCCGCGCCATCCCGCGTGGTGGTCCCAGCCGCACTACAAGCTCTGGGATGAGCTGGCGAGGCACCAGGACCTCCGGACGTTTACGTTCGACGAGGACGGAAGGCCGCACACCGTGCTTACGACCGGGAACGTCACCCGGTGGCTGGACCGGGTGCGCGAGCACACCCGGATCCACGACCTGAACCTCTTCTTCGACCAGGTCTACTTCCACAAGTACGGAGAGATGCGGGTTATCGACGAACTGGGCGGGAACGAGGGATTCCGCGCGCTCATCGATCGGTTGCGTGGAGAGGGAACGCGGGTCGCCCTCTATCTGCACCTGTACTGCGTAAGCGAGGATCTGGACTTCGTCCGCGAGAACCCCGATGCGGTCGCCAAACAC
>JASLMQ010000349.1 GCA_030746455.1 Candidatus Latescibacterota bacterium | reverse complement strand
CCCTGCGGCACCATAATGATCGCCGCACCACCTGGACTGAGCGTGCTAGACAGGCTTTGGAGCGACTCGCGGTCACGGTCCACGTGTTCGAGCGCACTCAAACATACCACGGTGTCAAAGCACGCCTCCAGCCCGGCGAAGTCGTCGGGCTCGGCGAGATCGATCTTGTGGACCTCGAGCCAGGTGTAATTCCCGAACCGGCTGGACAGGTAGTCGAGGTTGAGGGAATCGTCATCCCCCACGGTATAGGACCGCCGGGGAAGCAGCTTGAGGGTCGTGATGCCGAGACCTGCGCCGACCTCGAGAACCGACTCGCCCACCCAGGGCTTGATGACGTCGGCTATCCAGGCGTGTGTGCGGTGGGTCCGCGACAGACCGTGGGCGGCCGGGCCGTACTCGTCCTTGTAGATATCGTCAACCAGTCTGAAGTAGAGGATCGCCCAGACCGCCTTGAACCCGTCGATCCATTTGATCTTCTTGCCCTCATCGTAGGTGCGTCCTCGGTAGGAGATGGGGACCTCGTAGATCCGGCAGCCGCGCTTGGCGAACTTGGCGGTCAACTCGGGTTCCATGCCGAAACGGTTGCTGCGCAGGGGTATCGATTTGAGGATGCTGCTCTTCGCGACCTTGTAGCACGTTTCCATGTCGGTGAGGGTCAGGTCGGTGAACAGGTTCGAGGCGGTGGTGAGGACCCGGTTCCCGAAGGCGTGCCAGTAGGCGTGGACCTGGCGGTAGTCGCTCGACAGGAAGCGTGATCCGTAGACCACGTCGGCGTCGCCGGAAAGGAGAGGACGGAGAAGCCTGTCGTAGTCGCGCGGATCGTACTCCAGGTCGGCATCCTGAATGACGCAGAGGTCGCCTGTGGCCCGCTCGACGGCGGTTCGGATGGCCGCTCCCTTTCCCTGGTTCTTCGCGTGGGCGTGGAGCTTCACGACGTCCGGACGCTCATTCGCGATGCGATCGAGGATCTCTCTCGTGCCGTCGGTGGAGCAGTCGTCAACGATCACCAGCTCCCGTTCCATGTCCGATGGGAGCGGCGAAGCAATCACCTGGTCGATCAACTGCTCGACGTAATAGCGCTCGTTGTAGACGGGTATGAGGATGCTGAGCTTGGTGAAGGCCATGAGAGAAGGAGCCTTGTGTGGAATGCTCGATGCCTGGATCGTGGAGAGGAAGATGAGAAATGCAAGACCACAAATGCAAAATGCAACACTGGCTATATCTTGGCGTGAGACAGGTTCGCGATGAACTCGCGAATTCGCGTCCAGGCCCATTCCATATCCATCTGTGTGAGGCACCGGACGTCGCCATACTGGCAAGGGGGGCGGGTGCCCACGTTCCGCAGGGTCCAGCACGGGGTGCAGGACAAGCCCGGGTCTCGAAGAACCAGATGGAGTGGAGGCCCGTCGGCGGATTCCCTGTGATCATAGGGGCCGCTCCGCAGGTCGTCGGTGGGTCCGAAGAAGGCGATGCAGGGCCTGTCCTGGGCCGCCGCGATGTGCATAAGGCCGGCGTCGTTGCCCAGGAAGAACCGGGCGTTGAGAATGAGGCATCCGAGCTCCGAGAGGCTTGCGGACGAGATCTGTAGAAGGCATTCCGGTTGGACCGATCCCCTGACCGCCTGGCGCAGCTCCTCTTCTTCCGGGCCGCCGGCCAGGAGGCATCGGTAGCCGAACTCGGCGTGGATCCGTTCGATCAGCAAGGCGTAGGATTGCGTCGGCAGGCGCTTGAGATCCATCCCCCTGTCCGGGCTTGAGCCCGGGTGGCAGATGAAGTAGTCCGCTTCCTGGAGGGCGTCCTGCTGCGGGTGGGTGATCGGGATGGGGTAGATCGGCTGGCCGGGGGGATGCGCCGGTCGCCCGGTGACCTCTGCGGCCAGGCCCAGGTTCTGGTCGACGTCGTGAGCCGCTAGGTCCAGCGGGATGGCTGTGGTGTGGAGCCGTGCCGGCAGCCTGCTGTGGGGATACTGGAAGCCTATCCTTTCCTCCGCACCGGTCAGCCAGGCGTAGACGTTGCCCATCCGGTTCGGCGAGGGGAACAGGGAGACGAGCCGCCGATACCGCTCCCTGCGCAGCGCTCGCAGCGCGACCAGACCCCGGGCGATGGACTCGCTGTCCGGATCCCAGTGATGGATCCGGCTGAAGTAGCCCGTTTCCTCTCCCATCTGCCGGATGGATGGCTTGAGCGAGAGCAGGTGGAGGTTCTCGCGGCCCAGGTGGCGATTAAGATGCTCCATCGCCGGCGTCATCATGATGAAGTTGCCCAACCCGATGGGGCAGACCACGAGGGTTTTCTGGTTTTCTGGCATTGGCGTTAGCCTTGATGCGACAGAACCCGGATTTACGAAAGGCCTCCCGGCTGCTGTTGATGGCCTGTAGCAGTGGCATCCCTGCAGCTGGCCGGAACAGGCTACAGACGGGAACACTGCCACATGCGGAATGCAGATAGGCCGCCGCTATTGCTTGGACAGGATCCAGAAGGCGACCCGCGTCAGCCAGAATCTGGGCGACCGGAGGTGCTTGCCCGCGAAGTAGTGCAGCGCCTCGTTCAGCATCTTCTTGCGTGGGCGTGGGACCTCTGACCGTCCCCGGTGGTGCGTGATCGACCCGAGTGGGAAGTACCAGCACGCCTGGCCCGATTCCCGGGCGCGATAGCACAGGTCTGTGTCCTCACAGTACATGAAGATACGCTCGTCGAATCCCTCCAGCTTTTCGAAAACGTCCCTGCGGATCCAGAGGTAGGCGCCCGTGACCCAGTCGACGCGATGCGGTCGATCGTAGCCCGACCAGTGCTGATGGGCGTGGCCGCCCAGGGCCGGGCGCAGAGGAGGCAGGTCGGCCAGCAACCTGTTGATGAGCATCGCCGTGAGCGTGGGGAAGCACCCTTTCGAGCGCTCGAGGTCGTCGTCGTCGTCGCGGATCATCCCTCCGGCGACGCCCCATTCGGGGTGCTCTCCGAGGGCGCCGAGCAGCTCCCCGAGCGATCCGGCGTGGACCTCGGTGTCGGAGTTGAGGAAGAGCAGCAGGGGAGCGGTGCTGTTCCTTGCGCCCACGTTGTTCGCGGCGCCGAAGCCGACCGTCTCTTCCATCCGGACCAGCTTGCAGGCCGGATAGCGTTGACGGACCATCTCTGCGGACCCATCGGTCGACCCGTTCTCTACGACGATCAGCTCCAGGGCGCCGAGAACGTCCTGCCGCGTGAGCGATTCCAGACACGCCGCGAGCAGGTCGCGGGTGTTCACGTTGACGATGATGACGGACAGCCGGGGCGAGAGGTCAGCCATCAGGGCACCGGGCCTCGTGAGTGCTCAGGCGCTCGATCGGGACGCGACGCGTCGACAGGGCCTCGAGAGCAGGTCGGTGTGGGCAGGGTCACCGTCAATTCGCCTGTCTGGTGTGTCCGAGACTTCCCTTCTGTCTCTTCTTGATCATGAAACTGAGCTTGTTGTAGACGAACAACCGACGCTTGATGGCCGGGAGTAGAATGCGGGGATCGCGCAGCGCCCTTCCGATCTTGTAGGATGTCTTCTTGAACGGGCTGATGCCCGCCATCTTGGATTCTGCCAGCTGGTAGATCTCCTGGAAGTCGGAGAGCGGTATGCTCTCGTCCAGGAAGAGCGGGTACTGGCTGTACTGGGAGGAGAAGTCGAAATCGTAGTCCTCCTCGTCGATCAGTCCCTTCTCGATCCCCAGATCCCACAGCTCCGTGTTCGGTAGGGGAGAGGTGGTGAACAACCAGAGATCGAACACCGAGGGCTGGGATGCCATCCAGTCGATCAGCTCGACGGTCTTCATCAAGTCTTCGCGCTTCTCGCCAGGCGATCCCATCATAAAGCTGCCCGAAACGGAGAAGCCAAACTGGTTGCACAAGCGGACGGCGTTCTTCGCGTGGTCCACGGAGATCTTCTTGTGCTTCTTGAGGTACTTGAGAATGCGGTCGCTTCCGCTCTCGAAGCCGAAGTTGATGTTGATCACGCCCATCTTCTTCAGTATCCTGCAGACCTCTTCGTCCATCGTTTCCATCCGGCCGAGAACGCAGAACTTGACCGTCCCAAGCAAGCCCCTTCTCTCCAGCTCATCGGCGATCTCCGCGAGGCGGGACTTGTTGATGGTGAAGAGGTCGTCCCAGAAGCTTATGATGTCTGCGTCAAGGGTACGGATCAGATACTCGATCTCGTCTGCCACGTAGTTGGCCGAGTAGAAGCGTACCCGGTGCCAGTGCTTGGATGTCGAGCAGAAAATGCACTTGTATGGACAGCCTCTGGCCGACAGGAGCGACACCTGCACGGCTTTGACGCGCTCCAGGAAGATGCTCTGCGCGGGCCTGGTGTATCTCGGGTTGAAGAGACTCCAGTCCGGCCGGGAGATGCTGTCCATGTCGCCGATGAGCGGCCGAGGGGGAGTCTGGACCGGGTTCCCATCCTCCCAGTAGATGAGTCCCTGCACCTCGCGGAGCGACTGGGGATCGAACCTTCGGCCGTTGCTCAGGTAGGACCCGAGCAGTTCGACCAGGGTGAGCTCGCCCTCTCCGATCACGCCCACGTCGAAGCAGCGATCGAAGGACTTCGTGTGGGTCGAGATGTGCACGCCTCCGAGGATGACGGGCAGACCAAGCTTGGTCTTGACGAGTTCCGCAACCCTGCGCGCTTGATTGTAGTGGACCGTCATCGCTGATATGCCCACCACGTCGGGCCTGCTTCTCTTAATGGAACCCATCAGACTGCCGTAATTCCCGTCGATGATGTCGACCTCGACTTCCGGCAGGTCTCGATTCAGTGCGGCGGCGAGGTAGCCGAGGCTGATCGGCGGGGTTGCTTCCTCTCTCGTCAGGCTGACCAGCGATAGCTTCATATGGCGTTACCTTTCCGTTAGCTCTATTGCGTCCGGATCGTCGCCGGACCTGATAGACACCCAGACGGTTCTGAACTCATCCAACAGCGTTCGGCGCTCCATCGCCAGCAAGGCAGCACCATAGAGAACCAGGAAGACGGCTCCCCCCGCAAGCAGGCCGACCAGATCCGGCAGACGTGCAAGCGGGCCCGACAGCGTCAGCCGTAGCACAAGGGCAGCCGCCGCCGACAGCAGCGGCGGGGCGAGGGATCGGATCCAGGGCACGTCCACATACCGAGAGGCACATCGAAGGGCCAGCACGATTCCGACCGCAGCCATCACGTCCATGCTCAGGGCCGTTCCCTTCACGCCGAGACTCCTCGTGAGCAGGGGGGCGGCCAAGAACAGGATCCCCGCCTGGATGGCGACGAATTGCACGATCCTTCGAGGTTGTCCGATCCCGAGGAGCAGGGAGTGAACGTCGTCCTGAACCGGACGACATAGCGAGAAGATCACAAGCCACCGGAGGATGGACGCCATCGGCATCCACTCGTCGCCCAACAACACCCGGGTGAGGCGTGGGGCTTCGATGACCAGGAGCAGGGACAATGGCACCGCGGACCGTAGGACGAAACGTAGCGTACGTCGGTAGGCCCCGGACAGCTTCAACCTA
>JASLMQ010000348.1 GCA_030746455.1 Candidatus Latescibacterota bacterium | reverse complement strand
GTTTAGAGACGCGCCAAGGACGCTGAAGGACCGGCTGGTCGCCAACATGTCGGACGGTGCGCGGCAGGTGATCGAAGAGGAGATGACCTACGCGGAGGGGGAGGACCAGGCTGACGTGGAGACGTTTCAGTCGGTGGTTGTCGACGCAGTACAGCGACTGCAGGATTCGGGCAGGATCGAGTGGCCTCCAACGGGGGAGCCGCAGAAGAGCGACCCAAGACGAAGGCCCTCGCCGGCAACCCTTGCCGCCCTCCGCGAGGTGAAGGAGAAGGTGCAAGACGTCCCGGTATCCCAGCTCAGTTTCGACGAAATCGCCGAAGTGATGCTCAGACTCGCGGAGTGCTGTCGAAGGGACGGCATTCTGTACGCCTACGGAGAGATGAGGGGGGGCGTTGACGACCTCGTGCTCAAACAGGGCCTCCAGCTTTCGGAAGACGGCTATGATACGGACCGGGTGTGCGAGTTCCTCGAATCCCAGGTCGAGACGCTGCTCCACCACCAGGAGACCCGGTGCCGCGTGATGGTGGAGGGCGCACTGGCCATCCACAAGCGGCAACATCCCCGAGAGGTCGACCAGAAACTGAGGACCTACTTCCTGCCCAACACCGGGGGCAGGGAGACTTACGTCCGGGCCGCTGCCGGGGATCCGGAAGCCGCGCTCCGCGACACGCCGTTGTCTCAGCTCAGCCTCGAGGCGTTGTCGGAACTCCTGACGGACATCGCCATCTTGGCCCGGTCCGAGGCCATCTCCGAGCTGGAGCGAATCGTGGAGCTCGTGGACGATGCGGATCTGGCGCTTGGCCTTCGGATCGCGATAGACTATGCCGATCGCGGGGACCCGAGGGAGATCCTCGAGAGGCGCATGCGGACACGGCTGCAAGACTACGAGACCAAGTACCGGATGGTCGTGGAGGGCGTGAAGACGATCCAGTGCGGCGAGCCCCCCCGAGTCATCGAGCAGAAGGTACGGAGCTTCTTCGAATAGGGCGTCGGGAATTCGCTGCTTTGGCGATCGGGCGGTTTGTACTATATTAGGCGGGAGTTGTTTCGCAGGCCGCACCCGTAACCGATCCCAAGGAGAGCACGACGATGAGTGAGCTGGCAATCAACGGTGGACCCAAGGCCAAACCCACGCGCTACACGCAGGCGAACCGGTACGGCGAAGAAGAGCTGGCACTTCTGACAGAGGTGGTCGAGTCGGGTCGGTTGATGGGACCCGGCGGGAAGGTGGCCGAGTTCGAGGAGGCCGTGGGCAAGGCCTTCGGCATGAAGCACACGGTGATGGTGACGTCGGGCACCGCCGCGCTGCACACCGCGCTGGCGGCTCTGGGGGTGGCGGAAGGGGACGAGGTGATCACCACGCCGATGACGGACATCGGGACGGTATCGGCGATTCTGGCGCTTCACGCGATACCCATATTCGCCG
>JASLMQ010000347.1 GCA_030746455.1 Candidatus Latescibacterota bacterium | reverse complement strand
GTGGGCGGAATACGGGACCGTCGGCGGGCTCCAAGACACGGGCGTCGACTGTCCGTTGGGGTCTTCAGATGGCCAGCGGGGAATCCTAGCGGAGCTTCGGATGGACGCCGACGGCGTGAGGGACGTGGAGAGAAGGAAGCGGGGAACAGTGATGCAATTTCACCGGGGATATGGGCATAGCGTGTCGCAGGTCGGGGCTTGGGGAACTGCCACTTCGAAAGGCAGAGCCAACTCGGCGCCGCCCCTCAGGTCCTGTGCTGGCTTTCGAGGAATCCGATGAGCTGGTTCAGCGAGTTGTGGACAACCCGGAAGTGTTTGTTTTCCTTGAAGTCCCGGATCAGATCCCAGCGGTCGTAGCTGAAGGAGTCGCGCGAATATTCGCTGGGATCATAGTAGAACTTCATTCCGAACCCCGTAATATCGGGCCGTTCCTCCTCACTCTTCGGCTTGGACAACTCGGTTCTCACGACCTTAGCGAGAATCTGGATCCTCATCGGAAGTTCGGGCTGACAGAATTCCGTCTCCCGGTTGAACCGTAGCTTCGGGTAGAAGTTCAGGAGGAAGCACAGGTTCTCCAGGGCCTCGATCTGCTCTTCCATCGGCATCGATTTGTAGTCTTCGCCCAGCACATAGCTCAGGAAGGCGGTGGAACTTGAGGCCTTGATGCCCCCGACGCTGAAATCCAGCAACTCGAGGGCCATGCCCCCCTCCTGGCGGATGTTGCCTCCCGTCCTCACCGTCATGTTCTCGGTGCCGACCCGGGTGACCTCGGAAATCAGATCGTACTACTCCGTGTCGGCATCGGTACTCACGCGGGTGTGGAATCCCAGGACGATGGTGTCGCCCTCACCCAGCCCAAGGGGGTCCTTCCTGTCCGAACTCATCATCGGAGGCTTCCGGATGTAGAAGGTCCGGGAGTCCTCTTTCGAGGTCTCGAGCCCAAGCACGTCCGACATCCCCATCTCGAGAAGGGAGACCTTGTTGGTCCGGTCGTCCATGTGGGGCTTGCCCACGTAGACGACGCGGCTTTCCCTCGAGTTGAGCCGGAGCGCATTCTTCATGAACTTGACGACTTCCTCGGCTTCCTTCCCGGCGATATCCGATTCGACTGTGAAGGGCAGCAAGTGAAGGTCGTCTATACGGGGCGGCAAGCTTCCCGTCTCGGGAAAGGTGACATCGGTCTTGGTCACGAAGAGATCGAACAAGACCTGCGAATAGACCCGAGTTCCGCCGTGGCCCGCCTTGTGGGAATACCGGAGGAACTGGCGCTTGTCGCTCTTGTGTATGTTTCCGACCGGACGAAGAGCGTAGCCCATTGGGACCCGGGGGTCCAGGTCGGACCGGATGTCGTCCGGGAAGCGTATGCGTCCCACGATCCTGCAGTCCAGCGTGTGGGGGATCTTGTTGTGCAGAAACCAGAGGTGGACCACCTCGTCCTTCCCCGACAGCAGCGACTTCTCCTCGGCCTTTATCCCGTCGGGGGTGCTCATGAAGAACGTCTTGTTCTGAACAAGCGTCTCTTCCATATGCTTGAAGATGAACGCCCGCCCGAGGTCCTGGTCGGAATCGTCCCCTCCCCCGGAATTGATCAGGCTGCAGTTGGCAGAGCTGGGCCCCATCTTGACCAGGTCACCCAGGACCCGATCGAGCGAGGCCTTCTTCTTGCCGCCGCCGCCCTTCTTGAACAGACTTGATAGCATTATCGTCCTCTAAGTTTCCACCTGCAATAGAGATGCCACAGTCGCCTATTTGGAAATCTTACAACAATATACAGCCTTTGTCAATTACAAACTTCGTGGCTTCCTATTGACAATGAGCTGAAGAGGTTCTAATGTTTCCGTTGCCCGATGGAGCGGCAGACGGGGTCCGCAAAGCCGCCCAGTACCGATGGGGTTTCAGGGAAACCCAGGCGTGGGCCGTCGCGCGGGCATGGGCGGCCCTTAGTATGGCTCTCAGGAGGCGGGATGTATATGGCACAGTCAGAACGGATCGGTCTGATGGCGGACTCCCACGACAACAAGGGGGCGGTCGGCGGGGCAGTGGAGATGTTCAACACCCGCGGCGTTGGGACGGTTCTCCACGCGGGGGACTATATCGCTCCCTTCAACGCACGATGGATGGCCCCCCTGAAGGCCCCGATGGTGGGGGTCTTCGGGAACAACGATGGAGAGCGATTCGGGCTGTGCGCCCTGTTCGAGCCGATCGGGACGATCCACCGGGGCCCCCACGTCGTCGAGCGGGCAGGGCGTCGGATTCTCCTGATGCACGAGCCGGATGAGCTGGATGCACTGGCCGCAAGCGGCGCCTACGATGCGATCGTCTACGGCCACACGCACGCGATCGACGTGAGACCCGGTCCCACCCTGATCATCAATCCTGGAGAGGCAGGTGGGTGGATGACAGACCGTTCGACGGTGGCCGTGCTGGATCTGGAGACGATGGAACCGGAGGTGGTGGACCTCTGAGCCATCGCCTGCGACGTGACGCAAGGGGATCGCCTTGGGCCGGCTGAGCAGGATCCGGGATTGGGTATTACGGCGGCGAACGGTGGACCGTTGCGGGCCTGGGCGGCGCCGACTGGCCCGGATGACCGTGCATCGGAGGGGGGTCACTCGTGTTGAAGCCGCTATGGCGGCGTACCGAGCTGCGAGCGAATCGGTCCAGACCCTCTCTCGGTCCGCGCAGGAAGCCATCGAAGTGCCTGCCTACGAAGAGGGCGCCGTGCGTGGAGAACGTCCGCCGCACAGGTTCTGTTGGCGGGGGCGGTGGTACCGGGTTCTGGAGGTGGCCGCGGAATGGCGTGACGGCCGGGGGCCCGATCCGAGTCGGCCCGACCTGGGACGGTCCTATTTCAACCTGATCGCGGACCCGGATGGTCTGGTTCAGGTCTACTACGAACGGCCGACAGGGGGATCCGGGGCGCGTGGCAGATGGATCCTCTACCGGCGGACGGAAATTCGGCTCAGCCGGCTCCGCCCCTGATCGGTCAATCGAAGCGGCAGGACCCGCGGCTTTGGGGCCCTTGCGGGAGAGGCACATGCCCGATGAGACGATCCTCAGTTTCGGGCCGGGCCAGGTCCGCGTGATCTGGGATGGCGGCAGGCTTGTTCAGATATCGCTTGAGGGCACACCCCCAGGCCGGGAGCCCCCGTGGAACGTGGAGTTGGGCGAGGGCGTTGCCCCAAACCCAAAGGTCTTGGCCTTGCTGGAGGATCTGATCGGCTACCTGTCCGGTGCCGACGTGCACCCGGGCCGGTCTGCTCCGCTGCCCGCGGGGACCCGATTCCAGCAGGCGGTCTGGGCCGCTGCTCGAGAGATCCCCCGAGGGCAGACCCGGACCTATGGGTGGATCGCGGATGCGACCGGCCGTCTGGGTGCGGCCAGGGCCGCGGGCGCGGCTCTCGGTCGGAACCCGTGTCCGATCGTGGTCCCGTGCCACCGGGTCGTCGGCGCGAGCGGCAACCTGACGGGATTCGCATACGGCATCGAATGGAAGTCAGCCTTGTTGGAACTGGAGGGCGTACGGCTTGGCAACTGCCGATCAAGGCTCGCAGAGGGGTGAGGGTCTCGCGCCACGCCTGCAGGATGCCATGTCCCGGTTCCTGGACTTCGTCAGGCTGGAGCGAGGCCTGTCGGACAATACGTCGGAGGCCTATGGGCGCGACCTCGACAGGTACCTGACGCTCCTGAATGCCCAGGGCGTGGAAGGTCCAGAGGGAGCCTGTCAGGGCCACGTTTCGATGCTCCTCAGGCTCCTGGCCGACCTCGGGCTGGAACCCTCAAGCGTGGCTCGGAACCTGACGGCGATCCGGGTGTTCCACAGATTCCTGCAGGCCGAGGGCCTCTCCGACGGTGATCCAACCGAACACCTCAAGCCGCCAAAGCTGGGTCGCAAGCTGCCCACGGTGCTCAACGTCTTCGAGGTGGAGCGCCTGATGGCGGAGCCGGATACCGAGACGACGCTCGGCCTGCGGGACCGCGCGATGCTCGAGATGCTCTACGGAGCCGGCCTGCGTGTGTCGGAGCTCACGGATCTGGAACGTGCCAACCTGCTGTTCGATCTGGAGGTGGTGCGGGTCGTGGGAAAGGGCAGCCGCGAACGGGTGGTCCCCATCGGCTCGGAGGCCGAGGTCTGGACGTCACGCTATCTCGACGAGGCTCGAGCCCAGTTGGCCGGACTGAAGTCGGGGGACACGGTCTTCCTAAACTGGAGGGGAGGCCGGCTATCCAGAATGGGCGTCTGGAAGCTGCTGAAGAAGCACGTTCGGCAAGCGGGCATCGAGAAGGATGTGAGCCCTCACACGCTCCGACATTCGTTCGCCACTCACCTGTTGGAAGGGGGCGCGGACCTTCGGGCCGTGCAAGAGATGCTTGGCCACGCGGACATCTCGACCACGCAGATCTACACGCACGTGGATCGCGAGTACCTCAGGGAGGTGCACCGTACATTCCACCCCAGGGCCTGATGGCCTGTGTGGCATCGCGTCCAATGGGGTCGGATCGAGGCCCACATGAAGGGGCCGACGGCGTTGCCGTCGGCCCCGATCTCTTCCGCGGTGTGGGGTCTCGTCAGAGCTGGAACTCTTTCGGGTAGGATGTCAGGTTCTCGCAGCCGCCTTTGGTGACCACAACCAGGTCCTCGATCCGGACGGCGCCCCTCCCCGGATAGTAGAGGCCGGGCTCGACCGTGACCACGTGGCCCTCGGCCAAAACGGCATCGGACTTGCTGATTCTGGGCGGCTCGTGGATCTCGAGACCCAGGCCGTGTCCTGTCCCGTGGAAGAAGCCCTGCATTCGCCCCTCACGCTCGCCACTCGGGTAGCCCGCCTCTTCGAAGAGGTCCACAACTGCCTGGTGGATCTCCTTACCATGTCGTCCTGCCGCAATCTGCTGTAGCGCAAGCTCCTGACCCGCCAGGACCGTATCGTAGAGGCGAACCGCCTCCGCGCTGGGAATTCCGCGTACCACGGTTCGCGTGATGTCTGCACAGTAGCCGGTCCGGTCGGAGCGCGGGAAGATGTCGATGACGATGCATTCGCCCGCGCGCAATGGCCCGGATCCTCTGTTGTGGGGATCACAGGCCTGGTCCCCGCAGGCGACGATCGTGTTCCGGGCCGTGCACTCGCGTTCCATCAGGGACACCGCGATCAGATGCTTGACGTTCTCCGCGGTGAGAGGCCCTGGGGGACCGTAAAGGCCTCCGTCCTGAATCCGGGCCTCTCGGATCGCCGCGACCGCGAGGTCCATCGCGCGTTCGGTGTGGCGCTGGACCTCGCGAATGTGCCCGACCTCGGTGGCATCCTTGCGCTCCCTCTCGGGATAGAAGGAACCCGAGGGACAGGTGAGGCTGTAGCCGGCTTCCCGGAGATCGTCCGCAGCGGATAGGGGGAAGCTGCGCGGCACCAGGAGGCTCCGAATGCTCCGTTCCTGAAGGAGCTGGCGGAGGGCGTCCAGCAGGGACGGCTCGTCGACTCCGCCCTTCCGTGCCAATTCCTGGTACTGTGAGAGAGACGCCACGGTGTCCACTTCGGCCTGGGACCGTGCGCGGTCCAGCTCGAGGTCGGACATCAGCAGCACCTTCTCCGCATCCGTCTGGAGGAACACGAAGGGATCGGGCGCCAAGAAACGCGTGGCGTAGAACAGATCCGCGTCGGTCTCGCTGTCGGCAATGATGAGCCGGGCGTCGGCAGGATCGGATTCAGGCATAGCGGTCTTCAGGCATTCCAGGATGTCTATCCTACTCGGGTACCTTGAGGGTGAGGAACTGGCGGCTGCTTCCCCGCCAGATGGAGAAGGCCGCATTCCGCCCATTCTGGAGCTTCTTGAGCGCGCTCTCGAAGTCCTCGACGGATCCAATGTCGCGCTCGAGCCTCCCCTGTCGAACCTTGTAGATGATGTCTCCGGGCTGGAATCCCCCGTCGCGCGCAGGGCCCCGCCGGACGTCGGTCACCACCACGCCTTCTGCGCCCGCCTCGAGGCCGAAGCTCTCGATCACATCCGGGGTTATGTTCTGGACCGTGAGACCCAGGTGCTCCACGCCGCCGGGCGCCGGGCGGGCTCCTGCGGAAGCGAGGTCGCCCGGCGATTTCTCGCCGAGCCTTGCCGAGAGGTTCAGCGTGTTGCTCATGCGCCGCACCTTCAGGTTCACGACGTCGTCGGGGTGCTTCCTTGCGATGAGGCTCTGCACGTGGTTGGGCCGGTCGACATTCTGCCCGTCAACCGACAGGAGGATATCCTCTGGCTTCAGGCCAGCCGATTCGGCCGGAGACTCGGCCAGAACGTCGGCGATCAGGACGCCTCTGGGCCTGTCCAAGCCGACCGCATCTGCGATGGCCGCGTTGACGTCGCGAAGGCTCACGCCGAGATAGCCTCTTCGGGCCCTACCGTGGGCGATGATGTCGTCCATCACCTTTTTGGCGAGGTTGATCGGGATCGCGAAGCCATAGCCGATGAAGCCACCCGTCTGGGAGGCGATCGCCGTGTTGACCCCGATTACCCTGCCGTGGAGATCGACGAGTGCCCCACCCGAGTTGCCCGGGTTGATGGCCGCATCTGTCTGGAT
>JASLMQ010000346.1 GCA_030746455.1 Candidatus Latescibacterota bacterium | reverse complement strand
CCACGGGTCAGGTCGCGAGCCTCCTGCTCGGCCTGCGCCAGAGCAACGTAATCGCCGCTCGGCAGGCTCAGATCTAGGCGATACTCCCTGTAGACCTCTCCCTCGTGCCCGTCGACCGCAGCACACGGGATCTCGCGCTCCGGCTGCACCTCGGTGGTCGGCGTGCCTCCCAACACGGTTCGGCGGAGGGCGATCTTCTCATCCGGCCACGGATGACAGCGTGCGCCGGCCATCCTGGCGACCCAACCGCGGTGGGAGGCGTCCACCAGGACCTTGGCCACCACGGCCTGGCGGCCGGCGCGGTTCGCCATCACCACACCCGCAGGCAAGCTGCCGGCATCCCTCAGGACGCCCGTCGGGTATGAGGCCAGTACGAACGTCACACTCGCGTCGAGCAGCGCCCGGTCGAGGGCCTGCTTCACCTGCATCGGCGTGGCCTGCCGTCTGTCCCCGAAGATGGTCTTCGTCAGCGGGCCCGCTGGTGCCTCGTCCTCCTCGAGCCAGGGACGCAGGGCCGCACACAGGTCCTCGCCGAGGTACGGCCGGGGGGCCACCAGAAACACGGAGGCCCCCGCCTCCGCCGCCGCCACCGCGGCGGCAACCGCACCGATCGTCCCACCGACGACGGCCACGTCGACCTGTTGTGCGATTGGGATGTTGGGCATCAGTTGCTCCGTCAGCGGCAACCTCGAAGGGGTTGCGTGCCGCTCCTGTCCCCATTGCCGCGCGTGATGGTGGTTCTCACGGGACGCGCGGAAGAGCGGGCGGACACACGGGTCCGCCCCTACGGTTATCGACCCCTCTCCTGCTTGCGGGAGAGGGGTGCCCTCCTAAGCACCGATGGGTGCGAAGGAGGGCGGGGTGAGGGCCGCGCGCGTCTATGGCTCGCAGGCCGCGCAGATCTACACCACCAACCCCACGACCTCCCCAGCCTCCGTACCCACCACAACACCCTCCCTGCCATCCAGCCCGACCGCCTGCATCACCGTCACGGCCGAGGCGACCTGCTGCCCACCCGTGATCTCACCGGCCGTCGACAGCTTCACGATGCACCCGTCGTCCGTCGCGGCAACAAGGGCCGCGTCGGCTCCGTCGTCGCTGTCCAACCGGCACAATCCGGTTACCGCCGCGTCCAGGTTCCGGCGCCAAATGCGCTTCCCTTCGGCGTCGAGCAGTGCCACGTTGCCGCTTTCGCTTCCGGCCACGACTGTCGGTCGCCCCCCCACGTCCACCGCAAATCCGTAACGGACGTCGTCGCCCAGATTGGATGTCCAGAGCACCTCACCCGTCCGCGAATCCGCGGCGTAGACGTTCCCGTCCATCGAACCGCAGACCGATTCCAGGAATCCGTCCCCATTCAGGTCCGCCAGTTCCAGGGCTGCAAAGCACGGGCCACCGTGCATCACCCATCGGATCGTACCGTCCGGGGCCAGCAGGTTCGAGTAGAAGTACTCGGTGCCGACGAGAATCTCCTGCCGGCCATCTCCGTCCACGTCAGCGATCACGAACGACTTGGCCGCGTGGTGTTTGATCTGTCGCTGCCAGATCACCTCATTGTCGGGCGTCAGCGCCCAAACCATCCATCCATCGGTGGCCAGGAGGATTGCCGTGTTGCCGTCGCCCTCCAGATCGACCGCCTCGGCCTGGTTCACGTTCTGGTGGACGCCGTGCGACATTGCGAAGGTCCGCTTCCACCGGACCTGGCCCTCCCCATCGAAGCACGTCAGCGCCGTGTCGCGCCCCCCTGCCAGGAGCATCCCGCCCGCGACATCGGACAGGTGCACGGCACGGACCTCGGCCCCCAGATCGGCCTCCCAGAGCAAAGCCCCCTCCTTCCCAAGCAGTACAACCTGCCCATCTCCGGTCCCCACAGCGATCTCACCGGCGCGCGCATCCAGGCTTCTGACGGGTCCTCCCAGCTGCGAGGACCAGGCGGTCTCGAATCCACCCGTCCCGGTCGCCGCAAGCTTGCGTCTGTTCCGCGCCTTCGGCTGGATCCAGGTCGAGCGCACGAGGATCGCGTCCCCCAGAACCGTCGGAGAGATCGGGTCGAAGCCTAGCTGGTGTGTGCCCGGGGCCAGTCCGACACCATCGGCCGACACGGTCCCACCGTCGATACGCATGTTCCGTGCCGAGACCCGGGCGCCGTCCTTCGCGCGCAGCTCTCCCTCCCCTGCCGCAAGCTCGAGTTGCAGGTGCACCGGGCTATCGCTTTCTAGCGCGCGGTTCCCGATCTCCAGGGTCCTCGCCCCGAGCAGCGTGACCGTATCTTCTGTCAGTGCGTAAGTGCCACCACCGATCCTCACGTCCCCCAACTGTGCCTCGCCTGCAGAAACACCCAGCACCGTGGAACCCGTCGGGCCGGTTACGCGTACCGCGTCCCTATCGACCCGCTCGATCTCCCACGCAGCGACCTCGTCCTTGTCTCCCGCCACCATCAGGTTGAGGAACCGGACCACATCGCCGACGTGCCCGTCCTTGGCAGCACGCTGTCTGAAGATCCGCACCGGGCCATCGGCGTGGGGATAGGTTCCATAGGGGTCCTCTGCGGCCACCCTCGATTCCTCCGAGACCAGGGATTTCTCGGACGCGTCTGCATTCAGAATCCGGAAATGGACCCCCTCCTGTTCTGCCGTCAGATTGTCCCCGACCAGCCTCACCTCACCGAGTGTGCGCCAGAGGCACCGCAGATCATACTCAGCGTCCCTCAGGAGACGCAGGGAGTCGATGATCAACACGAAACCGTCTCGAGACCAGACGATGTCGCGCTGCCAGTCCGTGCCGTTGCGGTCAGGCACCTCCGATCGCGTAAATACGATATCTGCGAAATCCTCGGCCCACTTGAGTGCGGTCAGGGGGGGCACGACGTGGCTCTCGCCATCACAGATCGCAACAACCGAATTGTGGTGCCTGGGCCGCCTCCAGATGTAGTCGACCTCGGTCAGCCACATACGTCCCTTCCACGTGAGTCGCAGGATCGAGTTTCCGTCCTCGTGGCCGTGAGCAAACGTCGAGGTGCCGTCCAAAAGGACGTACAGATCGCTGGCGTCGAAACCCTCTCGAAGGGTCAGCTTGTCGAAGGCCTCATCCAGGGCCACGTTGGCGCCGCCGGGAGCATGCCGTTCGACCCAGTCATAGAGCGACGGGTTGAACGGGGCCACCGTGACACCGGCGAGGCGCTCGGGCGGAGACTTGGGCAGCGCCCGGTAGTAGCACCCTGGATAGGGTCGGCCTCCCATCCAGTCCAGTGCCCACAGGTAGCCGCCGTCTTCATAGTACCACGCGGCCGTGCAGAGCAGCATCGCGAGGTCCACCGACACCGCCTTGTGCCGGTAGGCGACTTCGTGCGTGCCGAACTGCCTGTATCCCCATAGGTCGCCAAAGGCGACCTGGATGCCCATGCTGTCGGTGACCATCACGCCATAGTCGGCGAAATCCCGAAGCTGTCCCCCCTCCAGGAAGCGAGCGTCGTCCCTTCGGAGATCGTAGAAGACCTGATGGTACGGCACCAGGTAGCAGTAGCCCCACCAGCCACCGGCCGCATCGTCGTTGGGCTTGTAGCTCGGGGCCTGGCCGTCGAAGACCGCCTGGCAGAACCCGAGCTGCTTCTCGAAACCGGCGATCCCGTAGTAGGTCGCGAAATACTCGGCGCTGGTCGAC
>JASLMQ010000345.1 GCA_030746455.1 Candidatus Latescibacterota bacterium | reverse complement strand
CACTGCGTCCCCGCCAGGTACCGGACCTCGTCCCCGTCCTGCCAGTAGTAGACTGTAAGGATGTCGCCGTTCTCCAGCTGCTCCGAGGTGGGGTATCCCATGTCCCGTCCCAGGCCGCCGTCCCTCAGCACAACCTCGCTGTCGAGGTCCCACGTGTCCCCGCCGTCCTCGCTGAGACAGGCCCGTACGCCGAACGGCTCGCGACGGTGGCCGTAGGTGCAGAGCACGCGACCGTCCTCCAGCAGGAGCAGGTCGGGCGGGCTGCTGCCCCCGCACCAGATCGGTGTCTCCTTGACGGGGCTCCAGGTTTGGCCGCCATTACTGGAGTGGGCCTGGTAGAAGTTTGCCGAGGGCGTCCGCATCATGCCCAGGATCCGTCCGTCCGGGAGCATTACGATGCGGGGCTCGTGGAAGCTGGGGCCCGAATCCTGGTGGCCCATCGTACCGTGCTCCTGCCACGTGAGCCCACGGTCCGTGGAGCGCATCACCCAGGTCCGGCTGGAGTCGTCGCGCGTCTTCGTGCCGGCCAGAGGCGCGAGCAGGGAGCCGTCGTCCAGCTCGATGACCTTCCCGGCCGTGGAGGCCATGTGGAAGTCGGGGGTCTCCATCTTCCGAACAGGTTCCCACGTATATCCGTCGGTCTGCGACGTGGTGACGAAGACCCCATCGATCGCCGTGGCCAGGCCCTCGGTCTCCAGCTCGGTGAAGCGGCCTTTGTCCTGGAGCTCGGTCTTGCGATCCAGGGGCACGAAGACCCACCGGAAGTTGGTGACGATCAGCGTCTCGTCCGAGAGCTGGTTAACCGTAGTGCCGTTGCCTCCGGCCGGGTCGGGCGTGACCTGCGAGTGCCAGGTCTCGCCGCCGTCGGTGGACCGGATCAGCGAGGTCCTGGTCGTCATGGCGTGGTGGGTCTGGATGCCCGTCCACCTGGCCTCCCGAAAGGCGAGGACGAGGTCCCCGTTCGCCAGGCGTTTGAGCATAGAGATGGGGCCGCTGTAGGAATACTTGCTTCGGTAGATGGTCTGCATGTTGGGCAACTCCACATTGGGGCTGACATTACCAGGATCAAGACGACGGACCACAGACCACTGACGACGAGAAGCAGACGACGCCAATGCGCCGCGAGGCCAGCCTTGCCGTCGTCCGCGGTCTGTCGTCTGTGGTCGTCTCTGCTTTCAGGCTCTGAGCGGTCGGTACTCCCCCCGCGACAGATTGGGCCGGGGCTGGACGTTCTCGTTCATCCGCACGACCAGCTTCTGAAGCATGTCGTGGAGCAGGTCGCGATGCGCCGGGTCCTGCGCCAGGTCGACGGTCTCGTGCGGATCCTCCTGAAGGTCGTAGAGGCGGCCGGGGCTGGGCCCGATGTTCACCGGCTTGTCGAGATGAAGTCGCCCCAGCTTGCGGGTGTCGCCCTTGGGGTCGCCCCACATCAGCTTGTAGCGCCCGTCGAACACCATGCGATCACAGCCCATCTCGCAGTAGGCCGTGTCGCGATGCGAATCCGACTGCCCGGAGAGGACGGGCACCAGACTCTTGCCCTGGTCGAGCTCATGGGGCTCGACGCCGGCGAGCTCGCAGAGCGTCTTGCCCACGTCAATGATCTCGACGAGGGCGTCTGTGTCCTGGCCCGGCGTGACGCCGGGTCCCGCGATGAGGAAAGGCACGCGCAGGCTGGCCTCGTAGAAGCAGGTCTTGTCGAACCGGCCGTGGTCGCCCGCCATCTCGCCGTGGTCCGCGGTGTACACGAAGATCGTGTTGTCCAGGTCGCCCTGGTTGTCCACCAAGTCGCGGATACGACCCACGTAGTCGTCGATCTGGGTGATCATGGCCCGGTAGCCTCGCCGGCCGTCGGGGAGCCAGTCGGGGGGCGACGGGTTGTTCCTCGGCTCAGCCTCCGGTGCGTCCCGATAGCGGCCCATGTGCGCGGGATGGGGCTCGATGGGGGAGTGGGGCCCGGCGAAACCCACGTGGAGCAGGAAGGGCTGCGATCGGTCGCGCGATCCGAGCCACTCGAGCGCGCGGTTGCCCACGAACGCCGTCTCCTGGTACTGCTCGTCGAAGGGCCACTCGTGGGTCACGAAGTTCGGATCGCCCCCCATCTCCCTATCCATGAAATAGTGCCAGTTCTGGTAGAAGCGCAGGACGTCGGTGAACATCCCCGACTCCTTCAGGAACTGGCTGTAGTGGCACGTGATGCCCTGTCGGAGCATGCCGTTGCCTGAGATCTCGCACACGTCGTCCCATCCGAGGGTGTCCATGTAGGCGAGGTGGGCCTCCGACGTGTAGTCCGCATCGTAGGCGTGGATCTCCATGTGCGTCTTGCCCACCACGGCGGTGCGGTACCCGATGCTTCGAAGCTGGCTGACGAAGCTGGGCGATCCCGGCGGGAGCTGATGCAGATTGGTGAAGGATCCGCTGTTGACGCCGTAGCGCCCCGAAGCGATGGCCGCTCGCGAGGGGCAACAGAGCGGCGACGTGCAGGAGGCCCTGCGGAACAGCGTCCCCGACGCGGCGATCGCGTCGAGGCTCGGCGTGTGCGTCACGCCGTTGTCCTCGTAGCCCATGAAGTCCCAGCGATGCTGGTCCCCGATGATGAGGATTATGTTGGGGGGTGACATGATTACCTTTCGCGAAGACAAGGCGGAACCACAGATGAGCACCGATAGACACGGATGGGAAAGGTAGATAGGGCTGCCAATGCGAACGCCGGTGGACACAGCCAGCGCTGAGCCAGCCCTCCGAAGGAGGGGTTGGTGTTTCTGAGGGCGGGGGTTTCCTGCCCACCGAAGCTGCTTTTCAGCGAAGGTGGGAGCCCCGCCCTCCTCCGCGTGCCAGCCCATGCCTGGAACCGCACGCCTCAAGGCCAAACCAATTGCCCATATTCACCGCAACCGCCATTGTCATTGCGAGCCCGGGGGCCTCATCCCCGGGCGTGGCAATCTCGGTGTGGCGCTGGCCTGAAGCGATCGCAGGCCCCCACGCCGTCTTCGCCATAACGCTGGCCTCAACCCCTTGCGCGCGCCTCCGCCGCAGCCCGCCGCAGCAGCGCATACCCCTCCCGGCACGCTGCGCGATAGTCCAGCCCGTTGACGACGCGCCGCTCGAACCGGCGCTGGACCGAGCGCAGATGCGGCGCCGAGCCGTGGACGCGGAGGAGCGCGTCCGTCGCCGCGTAGAACCGTCCGTTCATCAACGGAAGGAACGTCGAGCGCGCGTCGATGGGGACCGGGAGGTAGACGGAGTTGCGCGTGTTGCCGCAGCAGACGTAGTTGACCGAGCGCGACGGATCGGAGCGGTCCACGACCTGCACTTGGGCGGAGACCGTGAGGCTGTCGCGCTGCCACGCCACGTTGCACAGCGTGTTGGGCCGGGTCTTGCGGTCGCGGGAGATGTCGAAAACCTCGAGAGGGTCGGGGCTGGAGCCAGCACGCTTGCCGCGCTCCGCCATCCGGGCCCTTCGGACGAGGGTGTTGGCCCCCGGGGGTGACGAGGCCCATTTCGTCGCCTCGGGAATCACGAAATGGTTGGCCACGGACAGGGGGCCGCGATCGACGAACTTCGTCGCGAAGTCTCGGGACTCGCACTCGAGGAGCATCCCCCGGCTAGGGTCGACGAAGAGGAAGATGGCGCCGCGTCCGGGGCCCGCGCCGCCCACGACGTCCGCGTCGATCAGCAGCTTGAAGAGCGCGGGAATCTCATCGACGGAGCGGGCCTTCTCGGCGACCATGCGCAGCAGGTGGCAGTCGTTGAAGCGCGGCTCGTCCGACACGCGGTCGGTGGCGGAGCCGGTGTCGCACGCCGCCGCGACGCCCCACTGGTTGAAGGCGTGGGCCACGCCCAGGTTGCCGATGTCCCTCGCGGCGTGGAAGCGCGTCCGACGGCGCGGCGCGACGATGGCGAACGACTGCACGTTGTGGCGCTCGTCACGGATTTTGAGCAGGACATTCTCACGGCGGCCGATTCGTAGGAACGAGGTGCAGCTGTGGAGCGTGCTGATGTGGGCGCCGGGTGGAGGGCAGTTGAGGATGAGGATGTCGTCGACATCCACCCGGGCGCCGTCGGCCAGGCCCTTGGCCTCGTCGAGCCAGTGGCGGGCGACCTTGCGGGTGCGTCGGGTGAAGTCTTTGACGCGCGCGCGGATCTCGGCGTCCGTCACCTTCATCGACTTGCGCTTCTTGTGGAAGACGCGAACACGCCGGCGCATCACGGCGCCAGCGGCTTTGCCCATTGTGAGGCCGGTTTCGTAGGGGGTACCGTCTAAGGTGGTGAGCATTGGGGTTCCTGGTTACGGGTGGCTATTGCCGGGACAGTGGAGCCCCGAAGGGGCGACAGTCAATAGCCTGGGGCGTCAGCCCCAGGAATGCGGCGTGACAGGGAGGCCCCGAGCTCCGGAGGGCCGACAGAACGCGCAAGGTGCACGAGCGAGCAGCCTGGGGTGACTCGATCCGGCAGCCCAACGAGATCCCGACAGGCTGCGGATCCCCCCCTTGTCCCCCCCTTCCTCGCCGATAGATGCCTCGGTGAGCAAAGGGGGGAGGTGTCTCCTCTTCGCCGTGAGGTTGCCCTCTGAAGCCAGGACTTCTACGTCTTGTCTCCCGCCGCTGTCGGGCACGGCACGCCGTGCCCCTACGGCTCCCGCAATTTCTCCCACTCGTCTATTGTGGCGAGGGTGTTCTCCCACGGCATGATCCCGTGCGTGGAGACGGCGAAGCCGAGGATGAACCCGGTGTGGCCCAGAGTATCGAAGCACTCGCGTACCACACGGCGTGCGGGCTCATCGGTGGGCTTGTCGATGTGCGCGTGGCTGACCGGGCCGACCCAGAGGCTCTTGCTGTGTCCGAGCTTGTCCACGATCGCCTGCAGGTCCGTGTCCCCCGCGTCCAGGTCGATCCCGAAGATGCAGTCGAAGTCGAGCTTGTCCAGGTGATCCAGAATGGGCATCACGCCCGTGTTGACCGTGTAGCTGATCAGCGCGCCGGCCTGATGGGTCGCATCGATCTGTTCACGGAGCAGCGGGGCCAGCTCCGCCTCGAGTACGGCGGGGTTCCAGAAGTCGGCGGTCTCGTAGAAGCCGTTTCGCTGGACGAAGTCGATCCCCAGATCGAGGCAGATCTCCAGGTTCTTCATCGCCCGAATCTGATCGTGCTCGAGATACTCGCGGATCAGGTCGGGCTTGTCTGCCCACATGTACACCAGGTCTTCCGTCCCGATCAGCAAGAGGGCATCCGAGATTCCGCACGTGAGTCGGAAGTGGACGGGAATCTGGTAGCGATCCGCCCGCTCGTGCGCGATCCGTGCGTTGAACTTCAGCCTATCGAGTGTTTCCGGACGCCAGGGAGGATTGAGCACGTGCTTGAGGCAGGCTAGGTCGTGCTCGTCCTTCAGCCACGGCTCGATGAAGTGCGCCTCGTTGAAGGAGCTGAACATGGGGATATCCAGCCCGTGGGGCCACTTCTCGTTGTAGCGCACCGAGGCACCGACATCCCCGTCCGGCGTGGAGAAGACCTTGTGGATGGTGTCGCCGTCGATCCAGACCTTCGCTGACACGCCTTTGGAGGGGTAGAACGCGCGGGCGGAGCAGAACTGGGTGCTCGTGCCGATTCCGAGCTTCTCCACGGCGTACCAGACGCGCTCGCTCTCGTCCGGTCCGAAGGGGAAGTTGTAGCCCTGGCCGACCCGCTGGGCAGGGCTGAGGGGGTTGAAGGTGGGCACGAAGGGGACGTAGTCCACCGGCTGGCACTGCATTGCCGCTAGAAAACGCTCTTTCTCAGTCATACCATTTCCCTGCATCTCACACGCTCCCTGGTTCCCTCGGTTGTACCTCAAAACGGATCACGACCCAAATGTCTCAACGGCCTCCCGCATCTTCGGGGCCACGTCGACGCCGAAGGGACAGCGCTCGGTACACTCGTCGCATTCGATGCAGTCGGAAGCTCGGGCGGGAAGGGCATTGTAGCTTGCTCGCAGGGAGTCGGTAATGCCGCCCTCGGCGGATGTCAGCAGGCGAAGCACGGCGGCGATGTCGATCCCGGACGGACATGGCATACAGTGGTTGCAGTAGACGCACGTTCCTGCCAGGTCCTCGTTGTAGGCCCCGATCACGGGAGAGAAGTCTCGCTTCTCTTCCGATGCGTCCAGGATCGCCAGATCGGCCTCCAATTCCTCGAGGTTACGCGCGCCCGCCAGGGCGAGCGAGACGCCGGGCTGGGCCAATGCATAGCTCAGGCACTGGCTGGGCGAGACCTGCGTTTCGCCCCGGAGCAGGTTTCCACCCGCGAAGGCCTTCATCACCACCAGGCCAACCCCGTTCGAGACACAGGCCCGGCCTACCTGCGCTTTGTCAGGATCCCCGCTTGTCGACAGGTTGATGTCGTGCATCAGGATGTCGATGTGGCCGTCCTCCACGGCCCTCACGGCGGTGGCCGGGGTGTGCCCGCTGAGGCCGATGAAGCGCGCCTTGCCCTCGGCCCTGAGCCGGAGCGCTAGCTCGAGCGCGCCGCCCGGCCCGACGTCTTCCGCGTAGTCCTCGGGCTTGTCCACATTGCTCAGGAAGATCACGTCGAGATGGTCGGTGTTCATCCGTGAGAGCCAGTCGTGCCACAGGTCCTCGCACTCCTTCAGGTCACGGGACTTCCGGTACTGACCGTCCGTTTCCGCCACGCCCAGATGCCCGGCGAGGACCACGTCATCCCTGTGGCCCTTCATGGCGGCCTCGAAGGCATCCTTGCCGTCTTCTGCCCAGGCGATCATGTCGATGTAATTCACGCCGCTCTCGATCGCGCGGTGGACGACGGGCGCGACCTCGTCCGGCGATTGGACGACGTGTTCCATACCAAGGCCGATGATGCTGACTTCGAGTCCCGTTCTGCCGAGTATGCAGGAATCCATAGGCGACCACATCCAACCTTTGGAG
>JASLMQ010000344.1 GCA_030746455.1 Candidatus Latescibacterota bacterium | reverse complement strand
CGACACGCGCTCGGTGCTGCCGAATCCCCCGGACCGGGTGAGGGACCGCGAGCTCCCCGACGGACGGTGGCAGGACGAGTGGGGCGTGGTGCGGCGGCTCTCGCCCGACGGGTACTACTACGATCTGGATGTGTGCCCTATGGCCGGGGACCCGGATCTGGAGGTCCTGGAGCGTCATCCCTGGCCCGATCCAGAGGATCCTGGCCGCTACCGTGGTCTGAAGGAGCGGGTCGAAACCCTCCGGAAGGAGACGGACTTCGCGATCGTCGGACACGCGCCGGGGGGCTGGGTGCACACGTCGCAGTACCTTCGGGGGTTCGAGGGCTGGTACGCCGACCTGGCCCTGCGTCCGGACTTCGCCACGGCGTTGATGGAGAAGATCCGCGACCTCGTTTTGAAGATGGCGGCACGGTTTCTTGAGGAGGTAGGACCCTATCTGGATGTGGTGGCCACGGGGGACGATATCGGCGCGCAGCGCGGACTGATGATCTCGCCCGCCATGTATCGCGAGCTGATCCTGCCGCTGCAGCGCGAGCAGTTCCGCACGATTCGTGCGCACACGGATGCCAAGATCTTCTACCACACGTGCGGGGACATCTATCCCGTCCTCGATGACCTCGTCGAGCTGGGGGTCGAGATCCTGAATCCGGTCCAGGTGTCTGCCGCGGAGATGGGCGACACCGAGCGCCTGAAACGGGAGTATGGGGACCGGCTGTCGTTCTGGGGCGGCGTCGACACCTTCGAGGTGCTTCCGAAAGGCACGCCCGAAGACGTTCGGGCCGAGGTGGATCGCCGGGTCGAAGTGCTCGGCCGGGGAGGGGGATACGTGCTCAATGCCGTGCACAACCTCCAGCCCGACGTGCCGGTCGAGAACATCATCGCGATGTACGAGCACGGCAAGACCCTGAGGTACTGAGCGCGTGCGACTCCACGAGTTCCAGGCCAAGTCTCTGTTCGGGCAGCACGGGATCACGGTGCCCGAGGGCCGCGTCGCGGCCGGAGCACAGGAGGCATCCGAGATCGCTCTCGAGCTCGGCTGCCGGGTGGTCGTGAAGGCCCAGGTCCTCGTGGGCGGCCGCGGGCTGGCAGGCGGCATCCTGACGGCCGACACCCCTGAGGAGGCCGGGGTCCACGCAGAGACGATTCTTGGCTCGAGGATCCGGGGTGAGAAGCCGGAGGGGGTCCTGGTCGAGGAGAGGGCGGAGATCGATCGTGAGATCTACCTCGGGATCACGGTGGACGGCGTCGCCGGACGGCCCGCTCTGATGGTCAGCGCATCCGGAGGCGTGCGGATCGAGGAGGTGGCCCGGCAGCGACCTGGAGCCGTTGCCTCGGCTCACGCCGATCCGGACGCGGGTCTCACCCAGGGCAAGGCGCTGGATCTCGTCGCAAGTGCCGGTGTGAAGCCAGCGGAAGAGGCGGCGAATGTGCTGTGTCGTCTGCACGAGGTGTTCTCCGAGGCGGAGGCCACGATCGCGGAGATCAATCCCCTGGCCATCACGGTTGACGGCAGGGCCATGGCCCTGGACGCCGTGGTGGAGGTGGACGACGCGGCCCTGTTCAGGCACCCCGACCTGCAGGAGATGGCCGCCGGTCGGGCAGGAGACCCTCGGGCCCAGGCCGCGAAGTCCGTCGGGATGACTTTCGTGGGGATGGACGGCGACATCGGACTGATCTGCAGCGGCGCGGGGCTGGGGATGGCCACGATGGACTTGATCGCCCGCCGAGGGAAGCCCGCGAACTTCCTGGAGACCGGCGGCGGCATCACACGGGAGCTCATGGCCGAGGCCATGCGGATCGTGCTGGGCCAGCCCGCACTGAAGGGCGTGCTGATCAACATCTACGGTGGGATCAACCCGATCCACGAGGGGGCCGTCGGTGTGGCCGATGTGATGGCCGAGGGCGTGGACATCCCGGTGGTCGCCAAGGCGCTGGGGAACTACCAGGAAGAGACGTGGGCCACCCTCGAGGCGGCCGGGGTGACCGTGGTCAGATCGGTTGCGACCGAATCTGCGGTGGACGAGGTGCTGAGAAGGGCTTACGCTTGATGGGACTGGGCCGGGATGGCGATTCTGGTTGACTCTGGAACACGGGTATGCGTTCAGGGCATCACGGGACGCGTCGGCAGCGTGCAGGCGGGCCACATGCTCCGCGAGGGCACGAATATCGTGTCGGGCGTGACCCCCGGACGGGGAGGGCAGGAGGTGGAGGGGGTGCCCGTGTTCGATGCGATGGATGACGCCCAGGCCTTTGCGCCCGCCGATGCCACAGTGGTCTTCGTACCGCCTGTTGCCGCGGAGGGGGCGTGCATCGAGGCGGTCGATGCCGGGATCGAACTGGTCGTTCTCGTCACGGAAGGTGTGCCGGTCCATGGCACGATGCGGATCCGGGCACGGGCCGAAGCCGACGGCGCGCGTCTGATCGGCCCCACGACACCGGGCGTGATCGCACCGGGCCGCACCAAGCTGGGCATCATGCCGTCACTGCTTTTCAACCGTGGCCCGGTGGGCGTGATCTCGCGGAGCGGGACGCTCAGCTACGAGATCGCCGGAGAGCTATCGGCGGCCGGGCTGGGACAGAGCACGGTGGTGGGGATCGGTGCGGACCCCGTGGTGGGCACCGATATCCGCGATCTGTTGGAGCTCTTCGAAGCGGACGACGAGACCGAGGCGGTGGTGATCGTCGGAGAGGTGGGTGGCAGTCAGGAGGAGAACGCGGCGGTCTTCGCCGACGGGCAGATGGAGAAGCCCGTCGTGGCCTACATCGCGGGACGGAGCGTGCCACCTGGGGTGCGAATGGGGCACGCGGGCGCGATCGTGGCAGGAGGAACGGGCACGGCCGAGGAGAAGGTCCAGGCGCTGGAGGCATCGGGGGTTCGGACCGCGGCCAGGCCGTCCGATGTGGTGGGGCTGATCCGCGAGGAACTGGCGGGCTGATCGAGGGGTTCGTATGGCGAAGCGGAGGGGAGAAGCAACAGTCCTGATCGACAACAGGCTCTGCAAGGGTACGGAGGGGTGCCGCCTGTGCATACACGTCTGCCCCGAAGAGGTCCTGGGGCCGTCGGACCAGCTGTCACACCGGGGCGTGCACCCGGCGGAGGTTCTGGAGCCCGACCGTTGCACGGGATGCGAGCTGTGCATGCTCTACTGTCCGGAGCTGGCCGTGGTGGTGGTGCAGGAGGAGGTGGAACGACGTGTCTGAGGGGACCGTGACTGCCGGGCGGCATTTCATGCAGGGGAACGTGGCGTGTGCAGAGGGGGCCCTCGCGGCCGGCTGCCGGTTCTTCGCGGGTTACCCGATCACGCCGGCTACCGAGATCGCCGAGCACATGGCCAGGCGCCTGCCCCAGGTCGGCGGCGTGTACATCCAGATGGAGGACGAGATCGGGTCCATCGCCTCGGTGATCGGGGCCTCGTGGACGGACACGCTGGCGATGACGGCGACGTCCGGACCCGGATTGAGCCTGATGCAGGAGAATATCGGCTATGCCGTGGGCACGGAAACGCCGTGTGTGATCGTGGACGTGCAGCGAGGGGGGCCTTCCACGGGCATCCCGGCCGTGCCGATGCAGGGGGACCTTATCCAGTCCCGTCGCGGGTCCCACGGAGACTACCAGAGCGTGGCCTACGCCCCAGCTTCCGCGCAGGAGATGTTCGACCTGACGGTCCTGGCGTTCAACACGGCGGAGCGGCTCCGGACGCCCGTCTTCGTGATGTCCGACGCGGCGGTGGGGCACATGCGCGAGGTGGTAGAGATTCCGGAGGAAGTGGAAACCACACGGCGCAGACTGCCGGAGCCCGGCGGCGATCCGCACGAGATCCATGGTTTTCTGGATGAGGACGTTGCACCGATGCCCGTGTTCGGGCATGGTTTCAAGGCCCACGTGACCGGGTCGTGCCACGACGCCCGCGGGATGCGGAACGTGGTAGACGCCGAGGCGCTGGACGTATTCGTGCGGACGCTCGACCGCAAGGTGGCCAAGCAGCGGGATGACCTGGTGCTCGTGGAATCGGAGGAACTGGAGGGCGCAGAGGTCATCTTGGTGGGCTACGGGCTCGTGGGCCGGGCCGCATCGGCCGTCGCGCGTGAGGCCAGGGCGGAAGGCTTGCCAGTGGGAAGCCTGCGCCCCATTACCCTGTGGCCATTCGCGGATCGGGAGATCTCGGATCTCTGCCAGGGCGCCCGTAAGGTGATTGTGATGGAGAACAACCTGGGGCAGATGTACGCGTTCGTGCAGGCTGCGATGGAGGGGGCCTGTGAGGTGATATCGCTGCCGCCTCACGTGCTGGGAACCCTCCACCGTCCGTCCGACGTGCTGGAGACGATACGGGAGGTGCTGTAGATGGTCGAGGTCCAGCATCCCATGGCCAAGTATCTCAGGCCCGGCGCGGAGGTCACCACGGCCTGCCCCGGGTGTGGAGATGGGGTGATCGCGCACAGCGAGCTCCGGGCGATCGACGAGCTGCTGATGGACATGGACGAGTACGTCTTCGTGTGCGGGATCG
>JASLMQ010000343.1 GCA_030746455.1 Candidatus Latescibacterota bacterium | reverse complement strand
TCTCTCCCTGAACGTGCGCGACAGATGCGGTCGCTCGCGGCCTATCCGTGGGCCTCTGCCGTCCTGAGCAGACACTCTACGTTGGCCCACAGAAACTCATTGTCCACCAGATCGTAGGCAGGGCAAAGCACCAGGCGCTCCGGCCCGATCGTGTCGATCCTCTCGCGCGTCTGACGAGCCACCGTCGCCATGTCGCGCTGGGCAAAGGTGCCCTGGGTGCCGATACCGCCCCATATCGTCAGGCGATCCCCGAACCGATCGGCGATCCGAGCGGGGTCCATCACATCGGGCTGGACCGGGTTGAGCGCATCCACTCCGATCTCGATCAGGCCGTCGATGATGGGCTCGATCCATCCGTCGCTGTGGTAGAGCACGAAGAGATCGGGTTGGACCTCTCGCGCCGCGGCGATGATACCGGCAAGCCTCGGCCTCAGGTATCTCGCCCAGAGGTCGGGGCCGATGATGAGGGTCGTGGGCATCCCCACATCGTCGTCCAGCACCAGGATGTCCACCCCGGCACGCGCCAGGATCTTCACGTTCGCAACGCACATTCCAACGATCCGATCCAGAAGCGCCTCGGCGATGTCCGGGCGCTCCAACAGATCGATGATCCAGGTTTCCAGCCCCCGAAGCCGCCAGGCCGTTTCGAACAGTTCGCCGCCCAGATGAGGGAGCCCGCCCGCAACGGCAACCCCCTCCGACCTCAGACGCTCAACCTGATCCGGGATGTGACCGTGCCGCGACGGGTGGTTCATGTCCGGGAACGGGAATTCCAGGATTTCCTCAGCGGAACGCGCCGCCGCCAGGGGATTCCGGTCCCTGCCCGGCTGCCAGTACTGCCAGTCTCGGTAGGTGGCCAAAAGGTCGGGCGTGCCCAACCGGGTGTCGTATGGGACCCTGCGTACCTGCTTCTGGAAGTCTACCTCTTCCTCGGAGGTCTTGAAAGAGACACTCAGCACATCGGGCCGGGGGCCCGAATAGTCCTGGGGTGCGAATCGCTCGACGCCCGAGGGACGGAAACCCAGGGCGACCGGAACACGGTCCGGCCGCTGGCCAGCGAGCGTGGCCAGCACGCGCTCGCGGGAGGTCACGAAGCCTGCGCCGGAGCTGAGGGGTTGTCGACCAAGAGCGAGATCAGTCGGGCGAGCGTGTCCCTCATCTCCGTTCGAGGAACGACCATGTCCAGGAATCCATGCTCCAGAATCTGTTCCGCGCGCTGGGCCCGGCGCAACCCTTCCATCTCCTCCTCACCAACGGACCGCTCGGTGATTCGCTCGCCGGTGAACCCGATCAGGGCGTTGGGTTCGGCGATGTTCACGTCTCCGACGAGGGCGTAGCTGGCCGACACGCCCGCAGTCGTCGGGTCGGTCAACACCGAGAGGAACAGTAGGCCCGCATCGGAGAGCTGGGCGAGCTTTGCGTCGATTTTCGCCAATTGCATTAGCGAAAGGACCCCTTCCTGCATGCGGGCGCCCCCAGACCGACAGACCAGGATGAGCGGGATTCGGTCGTCCAGGCAGCGATCGACCAGCCTGCAGATGCGCTCCCCCTCGGCCGATCCCAGAGACCCTCCCCGGAACCCGAACTCGTGGATGCCGATCCCCACCGGATGTCCGTCGATTCTTGCGGTACCCGTGCATATCGCAGCGTCCAGTCCCGTCCGTTTGCGGTCTTCCTTGATCCGGTCGGCGTAGCGCTGCTGATCCTTGAAGTCCAGAGAATCGGTGGACTTGACCTCGCTCCCTATTTCCTGGAAACTGTCCCCGTCAACGACGAGATCCAGGTACTCGCGATAGCCGATCCGAAAATGGGCCTTGCAGTTGGGGCACGTCCCGGCATTCTGCTCGACTTGCTTGCGGTAGACAACCTGGTGACACCGCTCGCACTTGGTCCAAAGATTCTCCGGCATGCCCTTCCTGAGGATAGTTCGGATGCCGGATTTGAGTCTGTCAAACCAGTTCATTGCGCCTTCCTCCCTGACTACTGGATCACACGGCCCTCCGCCGTCCACCCGTATCGAATCCGACGCCGCAAGGGCTGGGCCCCCACGAGGTCCTCAGTGTCGCAACATCGAGCAAATATAAGGCCTTGCCACAACTGGCACAAGGAGTTTCCAGCCCTTGCGCACGGCCCGGGAGAGCCGCGAGCCGGCTGCACGCGAGTGCAAGCCCAGCCTTCCGAGCAAGCTTTTCTATTGACTCACTTTCGTAGTTCTTATAGATTATAACTAGCATTTTTCTGGGATCTTATAGTTCCACGTCACCCCGATCGAACCTTCCGACTCGATAACCGTTGAAGGGTGAGAGGGCGGGGCCCGCCGCGAGAAGCAGGCCCAAGAAGGGAGGCGATTCCGTGCTAGTAGAAAGCCTGAAGGTCTTCTGCGATCTGGTGGAAACGCAGAGCTTTTCAAAGACCGCCGTGCTGAACTCCGTTACCCAGTCCGCGGTAAGCCAACAGCTGAAGAGTATCGAGAAGCGCCAGGGCCGACAGCTCCTCGAACGGGAGAAGCGCAGGCTCACCCTGACCGCAGAGGGCGAGATCTTCTACAGATACGCCCGCGAGATCGTGCGCCGCTACGAGGAGATGCAGCATAGGATTCAGGCACTCGGCAGCGTCGTCTCGGGCACGGTTCGGCTCTCCTCCATCTACAGTATGGGCATGCTCGAGCTTGCCCCCTACCTGAAGACCTATATCAAGGCCTATCCGAAGGTCAATTTCAGGTTGGAGTACACCCACGCCCCGAAGATCTACGACGATGTGGCGAGCAGCGAGATCGACCTCGGTATCGTGGCCTATCCCAGGGCCCAGCGGAACGTGGATGTGATTCAATTCAGCGAAGATCAGATGGTCCTGATCTGCAATCCTTCCAGGTCCCTCGCGAAGATCGAAAGCATCCAACCCAAGCAGCTCGAGGGCCATCCGCTTATCCTCTTCACCCCTGAAACGCCCACCCGACGTGCGATCGACAGATTCTTCCGCAAGCACGG
>JASLMQ010000342.1 GCA_030746455.1 Candidatus Latescibacterota bacterium | reverse complement strand
CCATCGTCCCACAGCACTCGAGCAGCTCGAGCCATCCGCCGCAGGCCCCCGGAGTCAGGCACGACCGAATCCCCCCCTCTCGAAGGGCAGGATCCAGCAGCAGGTCTCGAGTGGCCTCCTCGGGAGTCCGTCCGCAGTAGTCCAGTGTCCGGACGCGTCCCTCGCTGGCCCGGTACACCAGCGCATAGCCCACGCCCCCGATCCCCGACATGTAGGGCTCCACCACATTGAGCGCGGCCGCAACGGCCACGATGGCGTCGAAGGCGTTGCCTCCCTCCAGCAGCATGCGCATGCCTGCCAGACTCGCCAGGGGATGGGCGCTGGCGACCATGCCGCGGGTGCCGGTTACCGTGGATCTGTGAACCGTTCCTTCTGACGGAAAGGCCATGGCCTCGTCTGCCTCCTCCTTGTTACCCCGATCGGCCAATCACCATCGTGGTTCCTGTCAGGACTCGATCATGCGTAAAAGCGATCATCCTGTCAACCTGAAAGCTCCCGAATCCACGGCTGCGTACGAGAAAGGCCCCCGACCCCGGGTGTCCTCCACCCGAGTCGAGGGCCTCACAGCTATCTGACCGGGCCGGGCCATCAGGATTCGGGCTCAGCGTCCTCCTCGATGTCGTACTCGGACAGAATGGGATCGTCCGGGGCAAGCTCCGCCAATCGCGCCCGCAGGCGCGCAACCTCGTCCCGAAGCGCGCCAAGCTCCTCATTCGTATCGTACATCCGAGTATACAGAAGCTTGATCAGGTTCGCGAGCATGTGGTTGCCCATCTGTGGATCCTCCTCCAGGAGATCCTGGAGGGCCTCGGACCCGAGAGCCAGGAGCTGCGACGGCTCCTCGGACACCACGCGAGACGAACGGGTCTGACCGGTGAAAACCCCCATCTCGCCCATCACGCGGGGCTCCGTGTACACGCCGAGGTCCTGGCCGTCGGCGGCCTCCAACCGAAGCTTGCCACTCAGGAAGATTAGAAGCCGGTCGTCGATCGTGCGGGGTTCGCATAACGCCTCCCCCGCCGCGGGCTCCAGCCGATCGCAGGCCTCGATGAGACCCGAGATCTGCGTGTAGTCCAGATCCTCGAAAAGGGGTATGTCCAGGAGGACCCGCACAAGCTGCACTTCATCCATTTCCTCTGCCATGTCGTCTCCCTCGTCGGCGATCGGTCCTAGCGCACACCCCGAACGGATCCCCCCTGAGCGGGTGAGGCCCCCTCTCCAGTGCGCGCGTCACCTGCACGAGCTTCCCAGAATCCGGTCCACGATCCCACGGAATCGGTCCAGAGGAATCGGGCACCCCTCAATTTAGGGCCAGAGCGGCTCCGGTGTCAAGTACTGGCGTGGTGCCTCGACACGCGCCACGCGGAAGGGTTGACTCGCCGGGAGAGAACGCCTATATTCCACGCGCTTCGGAGCGGAGACCGCCCGGGGCCGGACCGTGGCGTCGGATCCGGCGACACCGGCAGAACCGCAAGCCCGCCATCGGAGGCAAAATGGACATCATAGAGATGACCGGGGAGTTCGTCTCCCACAGTTCCGACAGCCAACTCAGCAATGCCGGAGTTTCGAAGGCCATCGCGGGACGGATGCGGCAGGCCGGCATGAAGGTCGAGCGTATCACCTACAGGTCGCCCGACGGCACCCTCAAGGTCAACGTCGTCGGCAAGAAGGGCCGGGGAACGGGTGGCCTCGCTATGTTTGGGCATTCCGATACCGTACCCGCCGAGGGGTGGGACTCGGATCCCTTCAAGCTGACCGAAAAGGGGGGCCGGCTCTACGGCAGAGGCAGTGCGGACATGAAGGGGTCGGTTGCCTGTATGATCGCGGCGGCGGGCGCATTCCCGGCCCGGGAGCTCGAGACTCCCGTGTACGTGGTGGCCACGGCCGATGAGGAACTCGACTGCAAGGGCGCCAGGGTTGTGGCAGCCCGTTCGAAGACACTCCGCTCATCGAAGGTCCTCTACGGCATCATCGGCGAACCCACCGTGCTGGATGTGGTCCACGCGCACAAGGGCTCGTTCAAGGTGCACGCGGTGACGAAGGGGAGGGCCGCGCACAGCAGCACGGGGCGTGGCGTGAACGCCAACCACAAGATGATCCCCTTCCTGAACGATATGGTGCGGCTCAGCGAGCGAGTCCAGAAGAATCGGGCCTACCGGGACGACACCTTCGACCCGCCGCACACAACGTGGAACATCGTAATCAGCGATGGCGAGAGCGCCTCGAACATCACCGCACCGGAGAGCCGGGCGACCATCAACGCGCGCCAGATGCCCGGGCAGGACTGGGATGCCATCGCCGCGAAGGTGAAGGCACTGGCACGGACGCATGGCATCAAGATCAAGATCGACAACGACCTCGGGCCGCTCCACACGCCCTCACAATCCCGGATCGTGCAAGAGGCACTCAGGGTGACCGGTAAGAGGAAGGCCAAGACGGTGCCCTACGGTACGGACGGGATGATCTTCGGCAAGACCATGGAGCTGGTGGTGATGGGACCGGGTAACATCGCGCAGGCACACACCACGCAGGAATGGATCGCAAGGGACCAGCTTCTCAAGGGCGTGGATGTGTATACCAATATGGTGAGGCGTTTCTGCATTGAGGACCCGGAGTAGCCGGGCGGCCCTACGCCCTTCAGCTGCAGACACGAAATCGAACGGAGTACCGGAACGGTTACCTGGAGGACAACAGAGATGCGAAGAGCCCCATTGCACGCCGTCATAATCGTCCTTCTGATCGCGCTGGCCGGCGGATGCAGCGACGACGTCAAGCACCAGGAAGAGTTCCGCGGCAAGTGGCAGCTGCAGGCGCGCAGCTACGCGGACGGACGCGAGCTCCGGGCGCCCGATATCAACGGCACGGCGGAGTGGTTCCCGGTGAACAGGACGAAGGCCCACGCCACCTTCTCCTTCTCGTCGCAGGTGGACCAGATCCAGCTGACCGGTGCCATCTACGAGCTCCAGGGCCAGGCCTTTACGAGGACCGAGTATCTCAGCATCGGCGGAGGGTATGGACTCACGCATCAACCGGCATACGAGACGACGAAGAAGGAGGATAGGGGCACGCGGGGCCAGGATGGCACGGTAAACAAGCTGGTGCAGGCCGGCGGCGAGATCTACGCGTTCGAGGCCGACACCCTGACGGTCACCTACGGAGACGGCACCGTCGACACCTGGATGCGAACCGCCGACCAGAAGGGCGTGCTGGCCAAGTAAGGGGAATGATCGATGTCAGCGCCTGGAATCGTGCCCTTCGACAAGGTCGCCGAGTTTCACGGACACGTCTGTCCCGGTCTCGCCATCGGCTACGTGATGTCGCGGGCCGGGCTGGAGACCCTGTCCAACGAGCGGGCCGAAGACGAGGAGCTCGTGGCCATCGTGGAAAACGACGCCTGCGGAACCGATGCCGTGCAGTACCTGACCGGATGCACCTTCGGCAAGGGCAACCTGCTGTTCCACGACTACGGCAAACAGGTCTACACCTTCTATCACCGGGCCACGGGCAGAGCGGTCCGCGTGACGCCAAGCGAGCGACCCGGAGACCGCGATCTGCCCCGCGATGAGCGTGTCCGCGCCTTGCTGGATGCCCCTGTGAGCAATGTGGTCGACGTCGAGGAGGTGGTGATGGATGCGCCCGACCGTGCGCGGACACGCGACTCGGTGAACTGCGCCTTCTGCGGCGAGCATGTGATGGAGACTCGGGCGCGGATCCGCGAGGGCAAGACCTCCTGCATTCCCTGCGCCTCCGGCACCTGATTTTCGTATCTCATAGAAAGAGGAGGGCCCGTACCGCTTCACCCGGTACGGGCCCTCCTTCTTCTCTATTCGCATTCCACCCGCCGCTCAGCCCTGGATCATATGCCCACTCCCCTGCAGCCGCGGTCAGGCCCTTCCTCCGTCCTGCCTACTGCACTCTTTCGCGCTTTTCGTAGTTCCGGTTCTGCCTTTCGGGGTTAGCCTTTCCGCCCAATCCGCACGCCCGTCAGCTGCTCGATCGCCCGGCAGACCGCCGAGAAGTCCAGAGCCCCTGCACCGAGGCCGCTCGCCGCGGCGTACATCTGATAGGCGGCCGCCCCGAGGGGAACCGGCACGTCCAGGGCCTTGCCCAGATCCACGGCGATCCCCATATCCTTCTTCATCAGATCGAGCATGAACCCCGGCTCGAAGTCGTCCTTCAGCAGGAAGTCGCCCACCCGGGCCTGGAAGAGGTTGCTGTTCCCCGAGCTGACGCCGATCACCTCCCGCATCACTTCTGGATCCGCCCCCGCCCGGATGCCCAGCACCAGGCCCTCCGCGATGGCGGCCATGTTGATGCCGCCGATCAGCTGGTTGATGATCTTCACGGTCTGGCCGACACCGATGCCGCCTACGTGGAAGATGTTCTCGTCGCTGCCCATCGCCGAGAAGATACCGCGGCAGCGTTCGAAGTCCTCGGCCTCTCCCCCCGCGATGATGGTCAGCGTCCCGGCGATAGCCCCAACGTCACCCCCGCTGACGGGTGCGTCCATCACGCGGACCCCCTTGCCGCCCGCCACCTCGGCAACCTCGCGGATCGTCAGGGGCGATATGGTGCTCATGTCCACGATCAGCTCGTCCTCCGATGCCCCTTCCAGCACCCCGCCTGCCCCCAGGATTACCTCTCGTAGCTCTGGATCGGCTGTAACGATGGTGATCACGATGTCGGTCGCCTCCGCAACCGCCCTGGCCGAGCCCACGGACGTGGCGCCCTCCGCCTGCATCTCTTCGACCACTTCAGGCCGCCGCGCGTAGAAGGTCAGGTCGTGTCCCGCCTTCAGAAGGTTCTTGGCCATGGGCTTGCCCATGATCCCCAGGCCCACGAATCCGATCTTTTCCATATCAGCCTTGCCTCCTTTACGAACGCAGGGTCGCAACCAGACGAAGCGGATGCCGCAGGAGGTCGAGCGCGTCGCAGATGCTCCCGCAGACCACGTCGGCCGCCGCGAGGGTCACGGCGGCGGCACCCTCCTCGAGAATCACCGCAATGCCGAGGGCGGCGGCCTCGAGCATCAACCGGTCGTTTCGGCCGTTCCCTCCGGCAACCGTGCGATCTGCCCCCATGACCTCCACGTACTCCCGCTTGCCCACGTCCTGACCGTCCTTCGGAAGGATGGACAGTTTGCAGGGGATCCCTTCCAACTCCGCGCGGGCCTGGCCGAAGGTATCGGCCGTCAGCACGTGGATCGTCAGATCCTTGGACAGCGAGGCGAGCCGCTCCCTCACGCCCACCAGGAGTCGGCCGTCGCGCGCGAGTGTGCCGTTAAAGTCCAGCACCAGGTGTTCCAGTCGCAGGCA
>JASLMQ010000341.1 GCA_030746455.1 Candidatus Latescibacterota bacterium | reverse complement strand
CGTCCTACTATCCCACCGTCGACTTCGCGAGGATCGGACTGTGAGTGTCTGCCGGTTGATCAGCAGGGGTGGGTTACCACCGGGATGGGGAGGGGGAGACGGAGCCATTTCGGCCTTTTCTAACTTGAAATAACTCCCTATTTGTCCTATGATTAAACCGGAAAGTCAGGTGATCTGAAATGCGGGTGTCCGATCTGGCTGCAACCAGCACGCTGACGAACAACCTACGGCGTACCAACTTCCGGCTGAACCAGCTTCAGAATATGCTGGCCACCGGAACGCGCATCAACGATCCGTCGGACGATCCGAGCGCGGCATCACGCTCGCTGCTGCTTCGGTCCGACATCAGGAACACGGAGCAGTACCAGCGGAACATCGACGAGGGCGTGGGTTTCATGGATTTCGTCGATTCCACGCTGGACGACCTCGTGAACACGCTGATCCGCATCCGCGGACTGGCGATCCAGGGCGCGAGCGACACGGTGAACTCGGGCGACCGGGACATCATTGCGAGCGAGGTCAACGAGCTTCTCGAGCACGTCATCAGCCAGGCCCAGGCCAAGTACCGCGGCCGGTCGGTCTTTGCGGGCACCGAGACCCTGGAAACACCCTACTCGGAAATCCGAAGCACCGACGGCGACGTCGTTTCGATCGGGAACTCGCTCAGACGCAGCCTGGGGCTCGAGAGCCGAACCACGGCGGTCGGAACCCTCCTGGGACTGACGTCGCCTCCCTCAGGGACCGTGACGATCGGCGACCAGACGGTGGCCATCGACCTGGCGACGGATTCGCTGGACGATATCAAGGCCAGCATCGAAGCCGCGGCCCCCACCGGGGTGACGGTCGAGATCGAGGAGTCAGCGGACGAGGACGCGACGGTCTACCGCTTGAGGATCCTCGGCACCACGACCGCGGTGGACGACAACAACGTGCTGGGCACGCTGAACATCGGGAATGTAGACACAACCGGATCGCTCCTGCGGGAGGTGGCCGAGGGCGTTCAGATTCAGGTCAACGTCGCCGGACGGGATCTCTTCGAGGGGGCTCAGAACGCGTTTTCGGCCTTCATCGGTCTGCGCGACAGCCTCAGGGACAACGACATGGAGGGGATCCAGCAGTCGATCACCGACATCGAGGCGATCCGGGAGAAGATCTCGGATACCCGTGGAGTCCTGGGCGCCAGAACCAACCGTATCGAGCTCATGCGGTCCTTGCAGGAGCGTTTCGAGGTCAACCTGAACAAGGCCCTCGGAGATGCCGAGGACACCGATCTGACGAACACGATCATCGATCTGCAGGCGGAGCAACAGACATTCCAGGCGGCGCTGGCCTCCAGTGCCACCATATTCCAGCCGACTCTGATGCAGTTCCTGGTATAGGATCCATCAGGGCATTGCGCCTACACCCCACCCCGTCAGGCGCGCTTAGGTTCCGGTTCCCGGCCCTGCCGGTTTTCTCGGGGACAGACGCATGGGTGGAGATGTCATCCGATTCACGCACGTCCGTTTCGGGGAGCAGGAGGTCTCTCGAGACAAACTGATCGTCTTCCCCGACGGCGTACCCGGCTTCGAGCAGGCCACGACCTTCGCCCTGTTCACCGAGCCGGGCAGCGAGCCGTTCCAGTGGCTCCTCTCGACCATGGATCCCCGCCTGGGGTTCGTGTTGATCGACCCGGTCACGGTCTGGACGGACTACGAGCCCAAGATCTCGCGGGAGGATCTGAAGAGCCTCGAGGTGTCGAGCGCGGAAGACATCGTGATCTATGCCGTTGTCACGCTGGCCGAGGACCCCGCCGAGGTGACGGTCAATCTGAGCGGCCCGATACTGGTCAACACCGCGAACAGGCGAGCCAGGCAGCTGGCGTTGCTGGACGACCGCTACACCACCAAGCATAGGATCGTGGACGCCCTACAACAGGCGTAGGTGCCAGAGGAGCCCCCGCGGTGCTCGTACTCACACGGAAGTTGGGTGAAAGCATCGTCATCGGAAGCAATGTACGGGTGACGATTCTGGAAATGCAGGGAAAGCAGATCCGCCTGGGAATCGACGCTCCTCCGGAGGTTTCGGTCCACCGGGGCGAGGTGTACGAACGGATCGAAGCCGAGAACCGGCAGGCCGCTGAGACCTCCCACGTGGACCTGAGTGGGCTTAAGGCGGCCTGGCAGAAGGACAAGAAATAGCAGCTTGGCGTTCGGAGCCGGCAGGATGCCGCGGCTGACGAAGGCCCGATCCGGCGCCTTCCTACGGCACGGAACCCGTTTCGCTCCCTCCCGATTCGTCAGTGAATCGACTCAGAAGCGCCCTCTCTTGCCTGTAGGGTCTGGCAGGCCCTGCTGGTCTCTCGGCCGGTCGACAGGCGTTCTCCTTACATCCCCGCCCGCCCCCATCAGCAACCCCTGTTTCCAGTACGCAACCATCGGCAAACTGGCATGAGGCCCCGTGGCTTTGCCCGGGAAGCCGTGCCTGGCCAGCACCATCTGATATCGTCTTCGGGGTATGCCTCCCGTATCGGAGACCGATGCGGTTGCTCGGCCCGATGGCTGCGTGCCCCGCACAAAACCTCCGGAAATCCAGCAGGAGTCCATCCATGCAGGCGCTGCGCATTCTGACCTTCAACTGGCACGATCCCTACCTCCATATGTTCGCCCAGACCGGGCACGAGATCCGTGTAGGGGACTGGATGCATCGCGCCGACGGCACCCAGGGCTGGGACACCTAGAAGCGACCCGTGCCCGGTAACCTGACCCTGATCCCGGACCCCCGCGAGGCGGCTGAGGCCCTGCGCAAGGGGGCCTATGATCTGGTTGTCTGCCACACGCTTCAGGACCTGGCCTATGTGGCGCCCTTCTCCGTGCCCACGATCTACCTGTCGCACAACGCCCTCCACAACGATGGCCTGAACGACGCGGCAGCCATGGCCAAGATCCGGTCGGAGGTCAGCCGGTTCCTGGAGGAGCGCAACGGCACCTTTGCCGCGATTTCGCCGATGAAGCTGGAGAGCTGGGGGATGGATGGCTTCGTGATCCGACCCGGTATCAACCTGGGAGACTACGGTGGGTACACGGGGGAGGAGCCGACGGCGCTCGCCGTGGGCAACCTGTTCGTGGAACGCGACCACATGCTGGGATACCGCGCCCTGCGCGAGATCGTGGAAGGTCTGCCTCATCGGATCGTCGGGGAGAATCCCTCGCTGCCCGAGGCGCGGAAGGCCGATTCCTGGGAGACGCTAAAGGCGGCCTACCGCACCTGCCGGGTCTACGTCAGCACGACGATGGAGGCCTACGAGGACGGGTACAACCTGGGAACCCTCGAGGCCATGGCCACCGGGATGCCCTTGGTGAGCCTGGCCAACGCCTCGTCTCCCGTCGTGGATGGGGAATGCGGATTCGTTTCCGGGGATCCGGCAGAGCTGCGCGGTCGAGTCGAGTCGCTCCTGGAGGACGTTGATCTGGCACGGAGGATGGGTGCTGAGGCGCGCCGCGCGGTGGCTGAGCGTTTTGCGGTGAAGGACTTCGTGGAGGGGTGGAACGAGATCTTCGAGGCCTGCCTCGGCCGATCCCGCTCAGGCCACACAGCAGCCGGACCCGCCATCGTAGAGACTGAGGTCGAGGCCGACGATGTGGCGCTTCGGTTCGGGCGAACGGATGTTTACCCCTACACACCGGAGGACGTGGCCGACTTTCTTGGTCGGAGCGATCCGGAACGAATCGCGGTACCGAAGCTGAAGCTGGATCGGGTGAACAACAGCTACCTGTGCGATCTGTTCCTCTACGATCAGGACTCGGGCAGGCAGATGTCGTGGCAAGGCATCGAGGTGCACACCGGCCTCGAAGATGGCCTGAAGGTGGTCTGGCCCCCATACCTCGCGGAGCTGGACGAGAGGATAAGAAACCTGTTGGAGGGCACGGTCAAGAGCGCCGTGGAGGAGGTCCAACGGCAGGGGGTCAAAGCCAGCACGGTCGACGTCAACCTTTCCGAGGTGGAGGGATTCA
>JASLMQ010000340.1 GCA_030746455.1 Candidatus Latescibacterota bacterium | reverse complement strand
CCCGGTGGCGGGGTCCAGCCGTAGGGCAGCGGAGTCCCGTCCGGCTCCGCAACGCCCTGGATCCGGTCGTTCGGGCCGATCCGCTCTCCCCAGCTCTCGCCTGGAGCGTTCGCCTCTTCCGCCCCATCCATGGTTCCCAATGCCGCGAGGGTCCACACCCCTTCACGTGTCTGGAGATCCGGTCCCTCGACAGAGGCACTGCCCTCATCGCCCTCGAAGAACTTGGGTCCATTGAGTGCGTAGTCGTGGATTCGGCCACCGGCGACCAGGAACAGGTCGACACCATAGGACGTTTCATCGTCCACATCGCAGAATGCCAGTACACGACGGTATTCGGTCGCCTCCTGGTGTGCCCGTGAGATCGGCGCCGAGTATTCGGCCACCTTGACATCTCCGAAGTCCTCGAAGGTCACCAGGCTTGCGCTCGGCACGAACTCGTATCCCCTGGACGTGGGTAGATCCTCGTTGACCGTCACCATCGCGTGCGAGATGGCTCGCATGCCCCATCCGTTGTGCACCTGGGAGCCCGCGAGGGCGTAGCCGACGTCCTCCACCATCATTCGTCCCCGGTCATAGAGGAACAGCGCAAGCTGGTCGTCCTGCGCCAACAGGTTCGATCCGCCGCGCATCATCAGCGCACGGGATCGGTCGCCGTCTCCGCCCCTGAGGATCACCACGCCCTTGTGACCGGCGAACGACGAGGCCGTTATGGGCTCATAGTCGGAAGTGCCGGTGGGTCCCGGGGTTGCGTTGAAGAGGGCCCAAAGGCCCTGTCGTTCCCGATTCGCGTCGCCGTCGGAGAAGTCCAGAAGCAGCCGTTCGGCCTGCTTGCGGGTCTCTTCATCGTCAGTCCGTAAGTAGAGCCGCTCCAGCATGGACCAGTGGCTGCCCATGGCCTGCCGCTTGGAGGGGGGCCAGTACCCCGGGAGGGCATTCGTATTGCCGTAGGACGGAATGCGCCCGCATGCGCGGACCAGCTCACCGTATTCCACGCAGATGCGCACCACTCTCGGGTGGTCGAACACGTTTTCGATGCCCAGCATTCCTTCGACGGTCGGGAAGGATCCCGGATCGTCGTACTTCTGCGGATCGTAGTGGGCGAGAAACTCCGCGTGGTCCTGGAACAGCGTCCCCGAGAAGTAGGCGTACATCTCCGAGTTCTCGTAGTAGCCCCCGTCCCGGCCGATCACGTTCTTCAGGAACACGTCCAGGGCCCGCCCCGACCAGGCGATCAGCTCCGGTCTGCCGGTCGCCAGGCCCACGCCCAACAGGGCCCTGTACCCGTCGAGCTCGTGGTTCTGGAGGGTCCGAAGGTTGCCCCCGCGGTAGTCGTAGCTTCTGGCGCCCGGCTCGGTGAACAGGTCGTTGTCGAATACCCCGGCTACAATGTTCTCGCGGATGGTGAGGCCGTCGTTCCCTCGCGTCGGCGAGGGCTCCTCCATGGCCGGATGCCCCCCGAGCAGGTCGAAGATCTGAACGTCAAGGAAGTTCTGCCGCTTCACGTGGCAGGTCTCCGACTGCATGCGCCCCATCTCGCGCTCCTCACCCTCGGGGATGTCGAGCGGGCCGAGGGTCGTCGGCGAAAGCGTGGCCAGGGCATCATAAATCAACAGCGCCTTCTCTCCGAACCGGCTGTCCCCGGTGAGCGCGTAGGCCAGGCCCAGGTTGAGGAGGGCATTGTCCGCCCGGCCGCCCGAGCCGTAGGAGTAGGTGCTCAGGTTGCTGCAGATGAAGCTGTTCCATACCGGAATGGGCGCGAACCATTTCCCGTCGTGATAGAACCCGTGGCCCTCGTCGTGGAAGGGAGATCCCTTCGACGGATCGGGATAGACCTTGCCGCAGTCCGCGCACGCGGCCCTATGGGGTTCATCCACCTCGCATAGCCATGTGGATCCGCAGCAGGGCGTGCCGTTCCTGCCGCTGCAGAAGATCGATCCCGGCTTGGGCACCATGCCGAGGATCTCTTCGTCGGACTTGACCACCCAGCGGTCCGCCACGTCGCGAATCCGTTCCCACTCCCTGGCGGCCCAGTCCTGGGACGCGATGTTCCTCCGCGCGAGCCGGATCCCTTCCTCGGTGTACCAGATCGAGTACCCTGGGCTGGGTACGGGGCCGTTCGGATCGAGCGAATGGTCCATTGGCATGATCTACCTCCCGTTCCACGCTATCGCTGTGACTTGCTCCCCTTCCACGGTGATCAGCGACCCGCAACTGGACGATGCGGTCCACCGACCTTCAGAGTCCACCATCGCCCAGGCCGACGCCTGCTCCTCCGGGCACAACCGCACCCCTCCAGCTTCCACACGTGATCCGCCGATCGACGCCGCCGAGACGACACCCTCGCCCTCGAATCGGCA
>JASLMQ010000339.1 GCA_030746455.1 Candidatus Latescibacterota bacterium | reverse complement strand
TGCGAATGCACTCAGACCGGAGGAACAATGGCCGAGAACAAGCTCAAGCAGAAGCTCGAGAACGGCGAAGTGGCCCTGGGGCCCTTCGTGAATCTGGCCTCGGGGGCCCTCATCGAGATTGCCGCCTATGCCGGGTTCGATTTCGTCATTCTCGATACCGAGCACGGTCCCCTCGACATCCCGAGTGTCGAGGATCTGTGCCGAACCGCGCACGGGGTGGATATCACGCCCGTGGTCCGTGTACGCGAGAACGATCCCCCCCAGATCCTCCGCGCCCTCGACATAGGCGCCGGAGGGGTCCAGGTCCCTCAGATCTGCACCGGAAGCGATGCAGAGGCCGTCGTCCACGCGGCGAAGTACGCCCCGCAGGGCATGCGGGGTGTCTCGCCCTACACCCGAGCGGCCCGCTATTTCTCCGAAGGCCCCAAGATCTTCGAACGCCTGAACGCAGAGTCCATGATCCTGGTACACGTGGAGGGCGTCGAAGGGCTTGAGAACCTCGAGGAGATCGTGGCCGTGCCGGGTCTGGATGTCATCTTCCTGGGGCCGTACGATCTCTCCCAGTCTCTCGGGATACCCGGCGAGGTGTCAGATCCGAGGGTTGTGGATCGAATGCGGGAGGCATCTCGGATGATCAACGACGCTGGCCTGACCGTGGGCACCTTCGCCGATGGCCCCGAAGCCGCACGGCGGTGGATCGACGCGGGCGTCCGATACGTGTCCCTGTCCGTGGATACCGGGATCTACCTCCGGGGCTGCCGCAGCATACTGGAGGGACTGCGCGACTAGAGACCGGATCTCATACTTGGTAGGTGACACCACAGAATAGGGGCGATCCCGGTCGGGACCGCCCCTGGGCAACACCGTAAATGACCTTGTCCCGCTAGGTTTCCTCGTCGCTGCTCAGCTGTAGGTCATCGCTCGTAAGCACGCGCCGTCTGGGCCGGTCCAGCAACGACGGGTTCTGCTCGAGCTTCTGTTGGACCTCCAAGGTGTACCGCGCGGTCGGGATCGCCTCCAGGCGTAGGCGATTGATCAGCTCACCCGATTCCTCACAGAGGCCATAGGTCCCATTCTCGATCTTCGCCAGCGCGTGATCGATTTCCGCCAGCTCAACCCGTTCATTGTTGCCCAGGGCGGATATCAGCTCGAGTGAAGACGCAAATCCGGCCATATCGACGGGATCGGCAGAGTGATCGCCCTGGATCTCCTGCAGGTCATCGTCCTGAGTGAGGGCCTGCCTCAAAAGCTCCTGCTTCCTGTCCGTCAGCAGACGTTTGTAGACCTGCATCTGTTTCTTGGTCAGTTTCTTCGGCTTTCGCTTCGCCATGATGTTGCTGTAACCTCCTGCGGGTGGACGCTTAGGAGTCCGTTGAGAAAGTCGCTTCGTAGCTGAGCCCGAGCAATTGCGGTCCAGGGCAAGGCTTGCGAGCGAGGCGCATCCCCTGGATTCGTCGAGCGAGCGTAACGTCTGCCTGCCCCCTGACAGAGCCGGACAGGCAGGCAGCGTCCTGGGCCGCAAGGGCCGGGCGCAAGCCGAATTGGACTTTTTCAACGGGCTCTGAGGCCAAGAGGTATGGACTCTATCGGCGCCGAAAGACGCCAACTCCACCCCCTGGCGACCCAAACAGAAAAACCGATACGGCCTCCTGACGAGGCGTATCGGCCCCGAGGCCCTGCGCTCACGGCGCGAAGGCCCACGGCCACCTAATGTTACTCCTGTACCTAATAGGTCATAGAATTTAGCGTTCTAGGGGGCCGAAGTCAAGCCTTTCTTGAGCCCATGATGGAGGCCAGCCTCGCGCGACCGACCTCCCGATCCGAGGGCCTTCATATCCACAAATCATTAACAAACAATATGTTGTAACCGCAAGGAGCAGTCGATGCCAGAACCCCTTCCGCGCAGATCGCCTCCCACTTGGCCGGCGGGGCGTTTTTTCCTAAATTGAACACGTACCAGGTGCTCAACGGCCGCACGACGGACCCAGTGTTTCTCACAGGAAGGGAGAAAGCCGATGGCAGGAATTGGTTCCCAGCGAGGTTGGTGGATAGCCGCGCCGATACTGCTCTTTTTCGCGGCGACAGGCCTCCTCTGGCCCATTCTGGACGGCAAGGTCAGTGGCCCCGAGATACAGGAAGGCGCTCTGGCGGGGTCCTCCGGCTACACCGACTCGGTCAAGGTCGAAACATGGAACTGGAAGCGGGACCGAAGTGGCAGTATCTTTGCCGTCTACGGCACCATCGAGAACCGAAGTGGCCGAGACCTGGCAGCCGTGACGCTACAGCTCCGCACCGAGGATGAGGCGAAGAACACGCTGTCGACGCACGCGATCGTTGTGGCCCGACTGCCCGCGCATTCGAGGAAGCCCTTCCGCGAAGACGTTCCTCGCACCGGCAAGGAGGCGATGGGCTTCCTAGACGTGGCGAAGGTCCTTCCCTGAGGCCGGCCACGAAGGCGTCGGGAACGGGAATCCCCCTGTGCGGAATAGCTTCGTCCGCGACGTCGCCGTCCCTCATCCCGTGTCACGCGCCTGCCGGTGCAGAGACGCGTCGACCACCTTCGCCATCGCGTGTGGGTCGAGTCCTGCGCTCAGGAACTGCGCGATCTTGGAGGCCCACACACCCGGGCTGGCCACCACCTCGCCGTAGTCAACGCGGAGAGCCACCACATTGGGCCGCGCCTCGATCCACGCCCAGACCTGGCTCAGGTGCTTCCGGTAGATAGCAGCCATCTGCGCGTCATCCACGTCGGCCTCCTGCCCGGTCTCCCGCCGCGCCAGCATCGCCCTCTGCGAGGCCAGGATCTCGGCCATTCGGCGGTCCATGAACACGACCCGGTAGTCGTGGGTCACCGGCAGGTATCTGAGAAGCTCCGATACGACCTTGACCGCCTTGCCCTGTGCCTCGTACAGCCACGACCCGTCCGCCTCCAGCCGCTTCACCGGCTCGTATTCATAGTAGCCCCTCGGGTTGTCCTCATCCGCGGCCCGTGCCGTGTCCATGAGGACCGGCATGCCTCCCGCCTCGATCATCTGCATCATCATCGAGGTCCCCGATCTCGGCAGGCCGCTCACCACCGCGATGGGGTCGTCTCTGGCGTTTGAGACCATCGTGTCACCAACAGGCCGCGGTCGACGCGGCTATCCTGAAGAGGCGTCTTCGACCATCACGGGCAGGATCAGGCACGACTCGCGAAGGGCGTCGTGGAATACCGTGTTGACCGCAACCTGCCCCCGCACCTCTTCCCCAAAGGGACCGCCCGTGTTCAGGTTCTTGTCGTACCGGGGGAAGTCGCTGCTGGTCACGTGCACGCGCAGCCGGTGTCCCGCCTTGAAGACCTGGGCGGTGGCACCCATCTCCACCTCGAACCGGTAGACGTGGTTCGGCGACATCAGCTCCGGGATCTCTAGCGAGTTACGGTACCGCCCCCTTAAGATGCCGTCGCTGACCGACATCGATCGCCCGTCGGGCCACACGTCGCACAGACGGACAACCCAGTCCGTATCGGGTGCGGACGACAGTCCGTAGAGTACCGCCCTGATCGGCCCCACCACCGGCAGATCCCTCTCCAGGGCCTGCGACGTGTAGGTCAGCAGCCGGCCTTCTACATCCCGGTGGTCCCGCGGCCCGAGCTCTGGGTACCGAATCTGGCTCTCCACCGGATCTTCGGGATCGTACACGAACGCGTCGGGACGCTCGGCCGCCCTGGGCCGCGCGGAGGTGAGCAGGCCGTTGTTGAGCGAGTCTGCGCTCGGACCGGTTCCCTCGCGGAGGTAGACGGGTTCGTACGACACGCCAGGGGGCGGCCAGGCATCCAGGTCCAACCACCGGTTCTCACCCATCAGAAAGATCCGCACCGGAGGGCCGTCCATCGCCCCGGTCTCCACGCCCTTCATCCAGTGATCGAACCACCTCAACCGGAATTCGGGAAGGTCGAACTCGGCCTCAGGCCCGAAGTCCATCTCCCCCACTTCTCGCCGCCCGATTCGGCCGTGTAGCCACGGGCCGATCACCAGCCTCTGGCCCGTCCTGCATGCCTCGGTCCTGCCCTTCCTCTGAATCCCGACGAAGCAACGGAGGGTGCTGCCGAGCAAGGCGTCGAACCAGCTGCCCAAATGCAGGATCGGGGTGTCTACGTCCTGGAACCTCAGGGAAAGGCTCACGGGCCACCAGTACGGGCCGTCGCTGGGGTTGTCAAGCACCTCGGAGTACCAGTCCGACAGCCCGGCCAGCGGAGGTAGCGACTTCAGCGGCAGGTGACTGTACCAGGCCTCCAGATCCTCCACGGCCTTCGCCAGCCGGTCCCGCTCCGCCTCCATCCCCGGGGGAGCCGTCTCGTGCTCGAGGGTCAGCAGCGTCTGTCGCATGGCCCACATCTGAGCCATCGTCATCTGGAGGGTTCCGCCCCTGAAGAAGAAATCGCGATAGACGTCCCCAATGCCCTGGCGCACGAACATCGCCTTCAGGTGGGGCGGGCGTGTGGGCGCAAGCAGATACTGGGTCATGCCCGAGTAGGAGCCGTCCACCGTGCCCACGGCTCCGTTTGACCACGGCTGCGCCGCGATCCACTCGACCGTGTCGTAGCCGTCCTGGTTGGCCCCCCATCCGTCGTCGAAGCCGACCCGGAACGCCCCTTCCGACCCGTACTTGCCCCTCACATTCTGGCCCACAAAGACGTAACCCCTCGAGGCGTAGTACTCCGCGTTGGCCTTGCACCGGCGGGTCAGCTCATAGGCGACCCGTTCGACCAGAACCGGGAACCGTCCTTCATCCCGTGGCCGATACACGTCGGCCCGGAGTATCGTACCGTCTCGCATCGGTACGGGCACGCCGTGTTCCACCTGGATCTCGTGTGTCGGCTGCGATAGGGGTGACGCGGTCATGAAGTCTCCGATCCTGTGGTGAGGGCTTGCCCCCTCGGGACTAAGCGTGTCTCTTGAGGCACTCGAGCAGCGCATCCAGCTCGAGCGCGTTCAGCACATCTCCGGGCCCCAGGCCGCCCTTCCGCGCGATCCCCGTGCCATAGCGCATGTCGTCAAGCCCCTCCACGCTGTGGGCGTCGGTGTTGATGGCGATCTTTACGCCCCGCTCACGCGCGTGGCCCAGGTGGCGCCAGTCGAGGTCCAGCCGGTGCGGATTGGCATTCAGCTCGATCGCGGTTCCGGATTCCGCCGCCGCGTCGATCACGGCACGGGTGTCCAGCGGGTAGCCTTCCCTGGTGAGCAGCAGCCGTCCAGAAGGATGTCCGAGGATATCCACGTGGGGGTTCCGCACGGCCCGTACGATACGCTCGGTTGCCTCTTCCTGAGTCATCCTGAATCGGGAATGTACCGACGCGATCACCAGATCGAACTCGGACAGCAAATCGTCGCCGAAGTCCACCTGCCCGTCACCGAGGATGTCGACCTCGATCCCCTTCAGCACGCGAACGTCCCCTCCCGCCCCATTCACCCGGTCGATCTCCCCCCACTGGTCCCGCACGCGCGCCTCTGTCAGCCCGTTGGCATATCCCGCAGACTTGCTGTGATCGCAAATCGCGATGTAGGCGTAGCCCCTGTCGCCCGCCGCGCGCGCCATTCCCGCGATGTCGACCCGCCCGTCGCTGGCGGTGGAATGCATGTGAAGGTCGCCTCGCATGTGCGCGTCGCAAACCAGCTCGGCGATCTCCCCCTGCTCCGCCTGTTCGATCTCGCCCAACCCCTCACGGAGCTCGGGAGGAATTAAGGACAGATCGAGTGCCCGATAGATGGATGTCTCATCCCCGCAGCCGATGAGTTCGTCTCCCTTGAAGAGGCCGTATTCGTTCAGCTTCATCCCCCGCACCTTGGCGCGTTGCCGCATTAGCGTGTTGTGCTCCCGGCTTCCCGTGAAGTGCGCGAGGGCGAACGGGAAGGCCGCATCATCCACGATCCGGAGGTCGGCCTGCATCCCCGAGGTCAGCTGGATGGCGCTCTTGGTTTCTCCGCTGGACACCACCCGTTCCACGTCCAGGTGGGTGACGAATGCCTCGGTGAGTTCGGCGGGCTCATTCGAGCTGGCCACCAGATCCACATCCTTGGTGGTCTCCTTGAACCGGCGAACGCTCCCAGCGACCTCCAGCCTGACTACGGACGGGTGGCTCAGGAGGTGGCCCCGCAGGGACGCGGCCTCGGACGCCGCGGTGCTCAACAGGTGCTGCCCCCGGTGCTGGTTGATGAATTCGATGCCCTCCAGGATGCGCTGGGCCGTCTTCATACCGAATCCGCTCAGCTTCGCGATCTCCCCCGACTCGCACGCCTCGGCCAGACCGGGAATCTCCTGGACGCCCAGTTTCTCGTGGATCGTCCGAACCCGCTTGGCCCCCAGTCCCGGGATCGCGAGCATGTCCATCAAGCCGGGGGGCGTGGCGGCAAGCAGCGCGCCGTGTGCCGCGATCTGGCCGGTCTCGATCAGCTCCGTGATGTCCGCTACGAGGCCCTTCCCAATTCCGCGCACCGATCCCAGCTCACCTCGCTGTATGAGCTCGGCCACGGTCGTCTCCAACGTCTCGACCTGCCTCGCCGCGTTGGCGAATGCGCGGCAGCGAAACGGATTCTCGCCATTCAGCTCCATCAAAGTGGCCATCTCCTCGAGCACGGCGGCGATATCCTTGTCTTCCATCTGACGATCCTCTTCCCTTCCGAGCGGGGCCTGGGTCACGTGCCGATGACGCCCCACCAGGCGGGGCCTCGATCGGAATATAACCATCCAAGAGCCCGGTGCACAGGGCGAAAGCCCTGCGTGCCTGCGGGAAACGTGTCCCCTACCTACATTTCAGTGGACAACCCCCGTGCCATATCGTAACTTTCTTGTTCCATTGGCAGTTGCTACCATCTGGACGCCGTGACTGTTGGGACTTCCGAGCGTTGGTCCCTGGCCGGAGATGAGCGGAGCGCACTTGAAGCCCAAGCTGAAGATCGCTATTGTGGGGTTGGGCCGGATTGGGTGGGGATTCCACTTCATGCAGAGCCACCGGTCTGCCGAATTCGAGCTGGTGGCAGCCGTCGATCCCCTGCCGGAGCGACTCGCCGAGGCTCGAGACCTCGCAGGTTGCCGTACCTACACACGATACGGTGACATGTGGAAACGTGAGAGCCCCGATGTCGTCGCCATCGCCTCGCCAACGCGGCTTCACGAGCGCTCGTCGCGACGCGCCCTGCGCGAGGGGGCCCACGTCATCCTCGAAAAGCCGATGACCACCACTGTGGCCTCGGCAGACCGGATCATCGAGGAGGCCGAGAGACAGGATCGGCGGGTGTTCGTATACCAGCCGCACAGGCTCACGCCGGAGACCCGGACGGCCAGGGAGATCATCCAGAGCGGCGTTCTGGGCCCTATCTACCTCATCCGCCGATCGGCAGGCCGGTACGTTCGACGTTCCGACTGGCAGAGCCTCCGCAAGCACGGC
>JASLMQ010000338.1 GCA_030746455.1 Candidatus Latescibacterota bacterium | reverse complement strand
TTCGGTGTCGAAGTGGATCGCTACGGATACGCGGACCTGGAGTCGGTACTGGAGGCGATGCGCGGGCGGGTGCCCGCGATCCAGCTGGCGGACATCGAAGAGGTCGTTTGCGGCGGTGAGAAGAAGCGGTTCGAGATCGTGGAGGGGCGCATTCGGGCGCGGTATGGCCACAGCTTCGATGTCGACCTCGGGCTCGATCCCGTGGCGCCGCCGGAACACCTGTACAAGGGCCTCGACACGAGGGATGTAGAGCAGACCCTCAGTGACGGGCTCAAGCCCCTGGACCGCAAGTACGTTCACCTGTCGTTCGAGGCGGAGGTGGCCGCACGACTCGGGGGGCGGGGGCGATACGGCGGCGCCGTCATCCGGGTGGATGCCCTGAGGGCCCACGAATCGGGCATTCCTTTCTATGACTGCGGGCCGACCATCCTGTCACCCGAGATCCCCCCAGAGTATCTCTCGGTCGAGGAGATGCCGGAGACACCCGCCGTGCCCGCGCCTGTCTCCCGGATGGAACAAACCCAGGAACTGCCCGAGCCACCGAAAGATGTGGCCTACGGGCGTAGGCGAAGGAAGGGGTCGAGGCGATAGGGTTCCGGCCCACCGGCGGGCTCCTGGGTGGAAGCACTCAGTGCGCAGCTCTGAAACGATCGGATTGACTCTCTCCCCATCCCCGAGTCGCTACGGGAGATAAGCCAGTGCCGCAGAAGCGAAAGCGGTCGTATTCCACGGCGGTGTTGGAGTTGGCCGCAACACTGTCCCAGGACGTGGGCGCAGATCTGGTCCTGCTGGTGGCCGATGCCGGCGTGCGGCGCTCGTCGGTGGAGGCCCTCAACGAGGTCTGCCGGACCCTCGTCCTGACGCGCAGCAGGAGATTCCTCAAGGGCATCGAGGAGGCTGGGGTCCAGCGGCTGCATTTCGAGTCCGGTCTGGACAACACGGTGCAGCTGGATCGGGTGCGGCAGGGCGTGGCGCTGGGCGTGGAGGCGGGCTACATCCGGAGTGGAAGCCGGGTGGTCTGCCTCACAGGCGTGGCGGACCGGAAGGGGGTCGACACGGTCGTCGTGCTCGAGGCGAGGAAGTGGATGGAGGGATTCCACCCGGAGACTGTGGCCGAACTGGCCGGAGACCTCCAGGTCGAGGTGGTCCGGACCGTACTGGACCTGGCGCTCGAGATCGGAGAAGAGGGCCGGGAAGGCGAGGTCGTGGGAACATTGTTCGTAATCGGGGATGCAGAACGGGTGATGGCCAACTCACGGCCGATGACCTTCGACCCCTTCAGGGGCTACTCGGAACGGGAGAAGAACATCTGCAACCCCGATATCCGCGAAGGGGTCAAGGAGGTGGCCCTGATGGACGGCGCGTTCATCGTGCAGGAGGGCGGCGTGATCCTCTCGGGCGGACGTTATATCACCGCCGATGTGAGGGGCTTGAGCCTCCCCAAGGGTCTGGGGGCGCGGCACGTTGCGGCCGCTGCCATCACGCGACACACCAAGTCGGTCGCCGTAGCGGTATCGGAATCCACAGGGATCGTCCGGGCCTTCCGGAACGGGGAAATCGTGCTCCGGAAGATCCCTGCCAGACGGTACTCCCGCTAAGACGTACGGGGGCCGGGGGACGAGCGGATGGAAGTCATCGTGGTGGGGGCCGGGCAGTCGGGCAAACACATCGCACAGGTGCTGTCCCAGGACAACCACGATGTCACCCTGATTGACGCCGAACGCGAGCGGCTCGAGTGGGCGGAGGAATCCCTCGACGTCCGCACGATCTGCGATCACGGGGCAAGCGCGCAGGTCCTCGAGGTGGCCGGCGCCCCACGGGCCCACCTGGTGGCGGCCGTTACGGACAGCGATGAGGTGAACCTCATCACCGCGGCCACCGCTCACCAGCTGGGGGCCAAACGAACCGCGGCCCGTGTATACGATCAGTCCTACTACGGCGGCGGACGAATCCAGTACCGCAACATCCTCGGCATCGACCTGATCATCTCTCCTCAGTCGCTCACCGCGTTTGAAATCGCAAAGCTCGTCGAGAACCCCGCGGCCATTGCCGTGGAGACCTTCGCTCATGGCAGGGTCCAGATGCGCGAGATGGAGGTCCGCGATGGAACGCCCGTGGTGGGGCAGATGATCCAGGAGGTGTTTCCGCCCAACCGCGACAACGGTGTGCTTGCCGTCTCGTTGACTCGCGGCGACCTGGTGTCGGTACCTGGCCCCGAGGACGAGCTTTTCGCCGGGGACCAGATCGCGGTTGTCATGCCGGCCGATCGAAGCGGGGACGTGCGGCGGCAGTTCCATGACATCGAGGCGGGCGCCGAGAACGTGGTGATCGCGGGTGGGGGCACCACGGCGCTGATGCTGGCCCAGCTGCTGGAGGGCCGGAATCTGGACGTAACGCTGATCGAGGGCCGACGCGAGAGATGCGAGGCCCTCTCTCGCGTTCTGTCACACACCCACGTGATCCACGGCGACGCGACCCGGCTTTCGGTTCTCGAGGAGGAACGGGTCGAGAGGGCCGATGTCTTCGTGGCCCTCTGCGGGAGCGACGAGGTCAATCTGATGTCGACGCTCCAGGCCATGGAGCGCGGCGTTCCGCGGACGATGGTGTCGGTCAACAGAGTGGACTACGTCCCCCTGGTCGAGCGCGTGGGGATCGATCACGCGGTGAGCGCGCGACTGCTCACGGGAAACCGCATCATGGCCCTGATGGGGCAGGCACACATCACGTCGGTGGCCCTGCTGCACGGCGGCAAGGCAGAGGTGGTGGAGGTCAAGGCCGAGTCCGGGGCTCCTGCGGTCGACCGCGTGATCGGTGAGGAAGTGCGGTTCCCCAAGGGCTCCATCATCGGCGCGCTCGTTCGGGGTGAGGACATGGTCGTACCCCGCGGGGGCGACATCATCCTTCCAGGAGATATCGTCATTGCCTTCGCCCTGGCCTCGGTTGTAGATGAGCTGGGTGGCATGTTCTCCAAGCCTTCGGCGGGCTCCTGAGTGGCAGCCGGGCGACTATGAACTTCCGGACGGTCCTCAAGCTCGTCGGCGTGCTCGTGGTGTTTATCGGGCTATCGATGGGCTTCCCGCTTTTCTGGAGCCTTTACCTCGGCGAGCCGGATGCTCAGGCCCTACTCCTGTCTATGGGGATCTGCCTGGTCTGCGGCGGCGCGTTGTGGGCCGCGGGCCTGGGCAGCCGCGCACCGGTTCTGAGGCGGGAGGGCATGGCCGTAGTCGGGCTTGGATGGCTGCTGGCCGCGCTGTTCGGCGCCTTTCCCTTCTATCTGTCCGGGGCTGCCCCGAGCTTCGTCGACGCCTACTTCGAGGCGATGTCCGGCTTCACGACCACGGGCTCCACCATCCTGACAGACATCGAGGTGCTGCCCAAGGGGGTCCTCTTCTGGAGGAGCTTCACGCACTGGCTTGGCGGGATGGGGATCGTGGTTCTCTTCGTGGCCATCCTGCCCTATCTGCGCGCGGGGGGCAAGCAGCTGTTTCGGTCCGAGGTGCCGGGCCCCACGTCCGAGGCGTTGAGACCGCGGGTCAGCGAGACCGCATCGCTGCTCTGGCGGGTCTATGTAGGCATCTCGGCCCTCGAGGTCCTACTCCTCTACTTGCAGGGCATGTCGTTCTACGAGTCGCTGTGCCACACCTTTGGCACGATGGCCACCGGGGGCTTCTCCACCCGCAACGCCAGCATCGGGCACTACCGCAGCCCCGGGATCGACGCCACGATCATCGTGTTCATGGTGGTGGCGGGCACCAACTTCGGGCTCTACTTCCACGTGCTGCGCGGGCGATGGAGGGCCATGCTCCGGGATGCGGAGTGGCGCGTCTACCTGGGAATCCTTGCGGTCGTGGTGCTGGTGCTCACGGCGAACCTGGTTCTCAGCCGGACCTACGACGGGGTGGTCGACGCGTTCCGGTATGCCTCGTTCCAAACCGTGTCGGTTATGACCACGACCGGCTATGGAACTGCGGACTTCGAGGTTTGGCCCCCCTTCTCAAAGCTGGTTCTGGTGGCGCTCATGTTCGTGGGGGGGTGCGCTGGTTCCACCGGTGGGGGCATGAAGGTGGTGCGCATCCTGGTCCTGTCCAAGAACGCCTATATGGGCGTCGAGCAGGTCTTCAGGCCCCACATCGTTCGGACCCTCAAGGTCGGCGGGGCGGCCATCCCGGACGATGCCCGTAACGCCATCGTGGTCTACTACTCCGTCTTGATGGTGATCTTCCTGTCCTGCTCCCTGGCCATGGCGGCGATGGGGCTGGATCTGGTCACGGCCGTCACATCGGTCGTGGCCACGCTGAACAACATCGGGCCCGGCCTCGGCGGGGTCGGGCCAGTGGACAACTACGGGTTCATCCTCTGGCCGGGCAAACTGTTGCTCTCCCTGTGCATGGTTCTTGGCCGCCTCGAGCTGTATGCGGTACTGGTCCTGGTCCTGCCGTCGTTCTGGCGGGCCAGGTGAGCGCATCGGCGTCTTTTCCATCGTGAGAAACCGGGCCTTGCCGCTGGCCCGGGCCGAAGGAGCGGAAGATGAATCTGGATCCCGCAGCGATTCGGTTGAGGTGGGGGGAGGAGGGACTGGAGGTCCGCATCGCCGGCGTGACCCACCGAGTGGACCGGGTGGTCAGGGCCTTCCCGAAGACCAACCCGCAGCACTACGTGGGCCTGCTGGATCCGGACGGCCGTGAAATCGGTCTGATCGAGGACCCTGGATCCCTCGAGCCGGAGTCGCGCGTGATCGCCGAGGAGGCCCTGAAGGCCGCCTACTTCGTTCCGACAATACTCGAGATTCGTTCTGTGTCCATGAAAGGGGCCGGCAGCACGTGGCAGGTGCTCACCGACGATGGGGAGAGGGAGTTCCGGATTCAGGACCGAGAGGCCCTCGACGGATCGCAGGCACCCGCGATCACGGTTAGCGACGAAGACGGCAAGCGATACGCCATCGAGAGCTACTGGACGATGGACAGAGACAGCAGGGACGCCATCCGCGACCTGTTGCCCGACAAGGTGCTCCGGACCCGCGGCTCAACGGGAAAGTCCGGCACCAAGGGCATGGTCATGAGGTTCCGATAGGGTTATGTCACCCCTGGTTCGATTCTCCATCGCGTTCTTGCTCCTGGTCGCCATCCTGGCCGGAGGGACCATCGGCTATTCCTGGATTGAGGAGTGGCCCGTGGAGGACAGCCTGTACATGACGGTGATCACGGTTACCACCGTCGGTTTTGGCGAAGTCAAACCGCTTTCGCCGGCAGGCCGGCAGTTCACCATCCTGCTGCTGATTCTGAGCATTGCAACGTTGGGCTATTCCGTTACAACCCTGATCGGGTTCATTTTCGAAGGCCAGATCGTACAGGCCATGCGGGGGCGACGTATGGAACGGGCGATTGCGAGCCTGAAGGACCATTACATCATCTGCGGGTGCGGAGTCGTTGGCAGGGAAGTCGCCCTGGAATTCCTCCAGGCCGGCGTTCCGTTTGTGGTCATCGACCGCGATCCCAAGACGGCCGAGCTGGGACGGGGCGTCCAGGTGCTGTTCATCGAGGGGGATGCGGACAGGGACGAGATCCTGTACGACGCAGGGATCGAGCGGGCCAAGGGCCTGGTTTCAGCGCTTCGCCAGGACGGCGACAATATCTACGTGGTCCTGACCGCGCGCCAGCTGAATCCGAAGCTGACGATCGTCGCCCGTGCCGCGGAGGAGGGGACAACAGAGAAGCTTCTCCGTGCGGGCGCGGACCGCGTGATCTGTCCATACCAGATCGCAGGGCGCCGGATGGCGTCGGTCATTCTGCGCCCTTCCGTGATGAGCTTTCTCGACGTGGTGGTCGAGGGTGGTGATGTGACGATGAGGCTCGAAGAGGTGCGCGTGGAGTCCAGTTCGCCGCTGGTGGGCAAGCGCCTGGGCGAATCCGGGATCGGCGAGCGCACGACTGCGAAGATCCTCGCCATCCAGGACCCCGGCGGCGCTCCGAGGACCGACCCCTCAGGGAGGGTCTCCGTCTCGAAGGTGGTGATCAGCGAAGGCGATAGCCTGGTCGCCTTGGGAGACGAAGACCAACTTCGCACGCTCAGGGGGTTCGTTCGGTAGCGGAGATCGGGATGGGGCGTAACCGTCCGATGGTGAGGCTTCTTGTTTCGGGCGCCCTCATCCAGGCAGCCATGGTCGGCATTCTGTGCCTCGGAGATGCGTCACAAGGGATGCCGACCTTCTTTGTGCTCTTCGGTGCGGCCTTCCTGGCCTACGTCTTTGCTGCCGCGGGGTGCCGGGGCATGCCCATCCGAGCGGTCGTGGTCCTGGGACTGCTCTTCAGGCTCACGCTGCTGCCCTCGACGCCCAGCCTGTCGGATGACGTCTACCGATACGTCTGGGACGGGAGGACACAAACCCACGGGATCAACCCCTACAGGTACGCCCCCGCGTCAGCGGAGCTGGCCCATCTGAGGGACGAGGCGGTTTACGAGCGTGTCAATCACGGCGACGTGCCCACCATCTATCCCCCGCTCGCGCAGCTCTTCTTCCTCGGCTGCTACGCGATCTGGCCCTCGCTATGGTGCCTCAAGACCGCACTCGTGGCGCTGGATCTTCTCGGGGCCTGGTTCCTGCTGGGACTGATCCGGCTGCGCGGCCTCCCGTCAGGTCTGCTGCTGATCTACCTGTGGAACCCCCTGGTGATCGTGGAGGTCTCCGGGAGCGGTCACATCGACATCCTGGGGGTCGCCCTTCTTCTCTGGGCGCTCCTGCTGGCAGAACGGGGATGCACCGTCAGAGCGGGGGCCGCGCTGGGCCTGTCCTTCCTGTCCAAGCTCTTTCCGGCCTGCCTAGTACCGTTCCTGGTGTGTGCCCGGGCGGACACCCCCCTCGGCCGACCGCCGACCGCATCGGGTCTGCGTCGGGTCGGCCCGGCACTGGCCTTCCTGGCCGTCTCGGTTCTGGGCTATGCACCCTATCTCGGGGTGGGGGTCGGCGTATGGACCGGACTGCGGACCTACGCGGCTCGCTGGTCGTTCAATGGGTCGGTCTATGACATCCTGTGCCTGGTGCTGGGCAGCGATATGCTTGCTCGGGCTGGTCTGGGTCTGACCTTCGGAACCGTCGTTGTGATCCTGGCCTGGCGAGGAGCGCGGCCCGTGCCAGCCGGCAGCTTCTTGACCGCCCTCTTCATCCTGCTGAGTCCCACGGTTCATCCGTGGTACCTGCTGTGGCTGGTCCCCTATCTCGCCCTGCGACCCAACCCGGCGTGGATGGGGTTCACCGGGTTGGTCATGCTCTCCTACCACGTGTTGATCGGCTATGCGGCCACGGGGGTATGGGAAGAAGCGCTGTGGGTCAGGCTTGCAGAATACGGTGGTTTGGCGGCCATCTGGCTGATCGGCCGGCAGCGGATGCGGCGTCCGTTTCAGCATGACAGGGACAAAGGGCCGGGCGAACAGCAAAGCGCCCCCGGGGGCTGCTGCCCCGGAGGCGCTCTGTCGAACCGGTGAGAGGGAGGGTCAGGAGGCGGGAACGGACTCGACGCGCGGCTTGGGCTGCTCCCGCTCCTTTGGGGGACGTGCAGGCCGGGCCTCTTCCTCGGGTCTTCCGCCGTTCTCGCGGGCCTTCACGAGATTCCCCAGGCCGTGCACGAACTGGCGATGGTCCTCCGAGGTCTCCCAGACGTCGATGTAGAGCTCGTGTTTCAGGGCGCGGATTCCCTTCTCGAAGTGCTCCCAGACGCCGTAGAGCAGGACGGAAGACAGGAAGAGCCCCAGCCCGCTGCAGGCGGTGGTGATCGCCGAGAACGAGGGCTGGAGGTATCCGAAGATGCCGACCCAGCAGGACACCGTGAGCAGCACGCTGAGGCCGAACATCACGTTGCGCTTCCTGTACTGCAGATCGGCGTTCCAGTACCGCTCGATCTGCAGGTTCCGCATCTTCTCGAGCTGGAGCACGCGCTGGTAGGCGACCTCGGTGAAGGTCTCCTCGGGGTTGGTGCTCCACTCCGCGATCCGCCTCCACAAGCGGTAGAGCTGATACTCGAACTCGACGTCTTCGATCACGTCGGGAACCAGGAAGGACTTCTTCCCGAAGCTCTTGTGGATGTCCGGGATGTACTTGCAGTGGAAAGCTGCCCGACGGCTTGTCTTTTCGCCCGGCCGCAGGTTAGGGTCTTTGTTCAGAGCGATGAAAGGCTGCTTGATTCGGTATTCCCCGTTCATCATATCGGAGGTGGCGAACGAGATCGTGTAGCGGAGCGAATCGTCCATCGCCTCGAATGAGATGTCGTCGGCTTCCGAGACCACCACCACGAAGGGGGACAGGATGGAGGCGGCCAGTCCGATGTCGTCGAAGGCCGAGGCGCAATCGAGAATGATGTAGTCGTACCGCTTCAGCGACTTGATGGCCGAGAGGAGCATGGAGAACCTCTCCACCACGGAGCCCAGGTTGTGGCTCCCGCTCTCCCTGAGGAAGATGCTGCTGGAGATACTGGACTGCTGCTCCTTGGTGTAGTAGGAGAGCAGGATGTCGATTCGCTTGCCGTTTGGGGCTGTGTGGATGGGCAGGATGTGCGTGTCATCGCGGATGCCCTGCAACCACTTGTCCATCTCGAAGCCGTCGATGCCGAGGAGCCCCTTGTAGTAGGACGTCCGGTCTTCCGCGATGACCTTCCGCCCCGGGAAAATCAGGTTGGTCAGGCTCTTCGTGGTGAAATCAGCGTCGAGGAGCAGGATGTTGTAGCCGCACAGCTGAAGGATCTTGCCCAGGTTCGTCCCGAGGACGGTCTTGCCGGATCCGCCCTTGGGACTGAGGAACGCGATGAGTCGGCAGGAGCTATCGGCCGCGCCCACGTCTATGGTGAACTTCAGATCGTCGCTCTCCCTGGGGAGGCTGATCTCGATTGTGCGAAGGTTCTGCCCGTTGTTCCCGCCCTTGGTTTTCGGCTCCGAGGCGGGGATGTCCGGCTCCGATCCGGGCTTCTTGGTGGTGGCATCCATTCCCGAGTCCGACATGACGTCCTCCAAGGTAGATCCAGACCTGTGGGGAGATAACTTCTTCAAGCTACTAATTTTATGTACCGACAGGCCCTCTGTCAAGCAGAATCTGGCAGTTCGCTGGGTCCGCGTGCAGGCCTTTGCCGCGCCGAACCGACCGGGGCACTGTGGGTGCCGGGAGGCTGGCTGGGCGGCCTGCGTCCCTAGGCGGCCAGAGGTGCTCGGGGGAATAGTGCTTGACTCATGCCAGACAATGTCTTAGATTCTTCTTTCGTCAAAACAAGGGTTAATACTCAATAAAATAAGGTAGATATGGGCACACTGCCGAAGCCGGTGCCCTGTTCTTCCGCCGCGGGGGACCGGGAGCACCCCGGCCGGAAAGATCTTGGAACCCAGGGCCGGCCCAGGAGTCTGTACATACTTGGGAAATCCTCCCAGGTCCCGCGATGATCACAGCACGGAAGGAGGCGGGAGGCGCGAAATGGCAAAATGGAGATGGGGTGCTCACCTCCTGATTGCGACGGCCTGCACGATGGGCTGTGCCCGTGAGTCGGCCGACGAGTTGTTCCGGAAGGGCGAGGAGGCGGCACACGTCGAGTCGTCCTACCCGCAGGCGGAGAAGCATCTCGAGGCCTTTCTGTACGGATATCCCGATGATCCGAGGGCCGATGTGGCGCTTCAGGCCCTGGCCCGGGTGCATCTCAGCCAGGGCAAGACCGAACGGGCGATCGTACGCTACGAGGAACTGGTCGAGCGCTTCCCCAAGAGCCGCTATGCGGACCAGGCCCAGTTCATGATCGGGTACACCTACGACCAGGCTGGCTCCTACGAGCGGGCGCGCGAGGCCTACCAGCGGGTGATCGACCGGTATCCCCAATCCGAGCTCAGCGACGATGCGCGCATCTCCATCGCCAACCTGGGGCGTCCACCGGAGGCGTGGATCCCCCCGGACTGATCGCTACCGCATCCCCCGCTTTCCGTCGCATAGACAAGCCAGACCCTGGAGACGGGGTTGCTGCACAGGAAGAACCTGCCTTATGCAAGAGACGGCCGACATCCAGGCGATCAACGAGGAGGTAGCCAGGGAAAGCGCGTTTGCCGAGCGGCTGAGCGCGGAGGTGGGCAAGGTCATCGTGGGCCAGGAGACTATGGTGGAGCGACTGATGATCGGTCTTCTGTGCAGCGGCCACGTGCTGCTGGAGGGGGTGCCCGGCCTGGCCAAAACCCTGACCATCAACACGCTGGCTCGGGCGATACGGGCATCGTTCGCGCGTATCCAGTTCACGCCGGATCTCCTTCCGGCGGATCTGGTGGGCACCATGATCTACCACCAGCCCACCGGGGAGTTCGTGCCCAAGAAGGGCCCCCTCTTCGCCCAGCTGGTGCTCGCGGACGAAGTGAACCGGGCGCCCGCAAAGGTGCAGAGCGCCATGCTTGAGGCGATGCAGGAACGACAGGTGACCATCGGCGATCAGACCTTCCCGATGGCGGATCCCTTCCTGGTGCTGGCGACCCAGAACCCCATCGAGCAAGAGGGGACGTACCCGCTCCCCGAGGCCCAGGTGGACCGTTTCATGTTGAAGGTGGTAGTCGGCTATCCCTCCCGGCAGGAGGAGCGGGCCATTGTGGATCGTATGGGTCAGCTCGAGGCCCCCCAGGCGGAGGGGGTGGTGACGCCCGAGGACATCATCCGTGCTCGGGAGGTCGTCGATCGGGTGTACGTGGACGGCAAGATCAGAGACTACGTCGTGGACCTGATTCTGGCCACGCGAGATCCCGCGGCGTGCGGTCTCCCTGATCTCAAGCCGCTGATCGAGTACGGATGCTCGCCCCGCGGGTCGATCTATCTGACCCGGGCAGCCAGGGCTCACGCCTTCCTGCGCCGCAGAGGCTATGTGACCCCCGACGATGTAAAGGCGGTGGGGCAGGACATCCTCCGGCACCGCGTGATCGTCACCTACGAGGCGGAGGCCGAGGAGATCACCTCGGAGGACGTCGTTCAGCAGGTGTTCGACCATATCGAGGTGCCCTAGCCAAACGTGATACCCGCCGAGATACTGAGGAAGGTCAGGCGGATCGAGATCCGCACACGCCATCTGGTGAACACGGTCTTTTCGGGTGAGTACCACTCCGTGTTCAAGGGCCAGGGCGTGGCCTTCGCCGAGGTCCGCGAGTACGAAAGCGGAGACGACATTCGCAACGTCGATTGGAACGTGACGGCGCGGATGGGTCACCCCTTCGTGAAGGTGTTCGACGAAGAGCGCGAACTCACGGTGATGCTGATGGTGGACGCGAGCGGATCCGGCGACTTCGGAACCGTGGAGCAGATGAAGGGCGAGATCGGGGTGGAGATCTGCGCCCTGCTGGCCTTCTCGGCGATCCAGAACAACGACAGGGTCGGGCTGATCATATTCACCGACGACGTCGAGGCCTTCATCCCACCCAAGAAGGGACGGAAGCACGTGCTCCGCGTGATCCGGGAGCTGCTCTACTTCCGTCCGAGCCGTCGGGGAACAGACATCGGAAAGGCCCTCGACTATCTGAATCGGGTGACCACGAGGAGAAGCGTGGTCTTCCTTGTTTCAGACTTCGTCGCCGCGGGCTACAAGCAGGCACTGAACGTGTCCAGCCGCCGACACGATCTGATCACGATTGCGGTGAAGGACCCCCGAGAAGACGAGATGCCCGACATCGGGATCGTCGAGTTGGAGGACGCGGAGACCGGCGAGGAGATCCTGGTGGACACCTCCGACCCCGTCACCAGGGCCGAATTCGCCCGTGTCTCGGAGGAGGCCAGGGCCGCGCGGAACGGGCTCTTCCGGTCCGCAGGCGTCGATTCGGTTGAAGTGAGCACAGGCGCGTCCTATGTGGAGCCGTTGATGCAGTTCTTTCGAAAACGGGCGCGGAAGATCAGGGCATAAAACCTGGAGGAGGCAGCCGTGATTGAAGTTGAGCATCTGACCAAGCGGTATGGACCCCTTACTGCTGTGAACGATCTCTCGTTCAAGGTCGACAAGGGTGAGGTCGTTGGCTTCCTTGGGCCCAACGGGGCCGGCAAGACCACGACGATGCGCGTGCTGACTGGCTATCTGCCTGCCACCGAGGGCGCGGCTCGAGTGGGGGGGCACGACATCTTCGAGGAGCCCCTGGAGGTGAAGCGCAAGATCGGGTACCTGCCGGAGCACCCACCCCTCTATCGCGAGATGCGGGTCCGGTCCTTCCTGGACTTTGCGGCGCAGATCAGGGGGGTGCCCAGGAGTGAGCGAAAGGTCCGTACCGCCGACGTGATGGACCGGTGTGGCATCGTCGACCGCGCCGACCAGCTGATCGGACAGCTTTCCAAGGGTTACCAGCAGCGGGTCGGTGTTGCGCAGGCCATCGTCCACAACCCTGACGTCATCATCCTCGACGAGCCGACCATCGGGCTGGATCCCAACCAGATCCGGGAGGTCCGCCAGGTGATCAAGGGACTGGGACGCGACCACACGGTGATTCTGAGCACCCACATCCTTCCCGAGGTCGAGATGGTCTGCGACCGGGTCATCATCATCAACAAGGGCGAGATCTCGGCGGTGGACAGCACTGATAACCTGCGGGCGAACATGCAGGGCACCCAGCGCTACTTCGTTCGCGTGGTTGGGGATCTCGAGGACGCTCGGAAGGCCATAGGAGAGATTCCCGAGGTCATCGAGACCGCGGCGGCCGATGGGCTGGGTGCCGAGGACGGGGTGGGGATCAACGTGGACGGCCCGGCCGACAGCGACATCCGACCCAAGCTGGCGGCAAAGGTCGTGGAGCGTGGGCTGGGGCTTCTCGAACTCAGACGGGTCGAGATGAGCCTGGAGGACATCTTCCACCAGCTTACGACGAGTGAGGAGGTGAGCAGCTAGATGAGGAACTTCGTGGCGATCTACTGGAAGGAGATGCGGTCCTACTTCGGGTCTCCCGTGGCCTACGTGATGGCGGGGGTCTTTCTGCTGTTCTCCGGGTTCTTCTTCCGGAACCTGGTGCTCCAGTTCAACCGCATCAGCCTGACCTACCTGCAGCAACCCCAGTACGCCGGCAGGATGCCGCCGATCAATGTGAACGAGATGGTGGTGATGAGCTTCTTCGGCGTCCAGTTCTTCATCTGGCTCATTATCACCCCCATGCTAACCATGCGGCTCTACGCGGAGGAAAAGCGAAGCGGCACGATGGAGCTCCTGATGACGTCCCCTATCACGACCTGGCAGACGCTCTTGGGCAAGTTCGTCGCCTGCTTCTCGCTCTACGTGATCATCGAGATCGCGGCATTCGGGTTCCTGGGGATCCTGTCCGTATACACCGATATCGACTGGGGGCCTGTCTTCTCGGCGTGTCTGGCGGTGCTTCTCCTGGGCGGTACGTTTGTCAGCGTTGGCATCCTGGCCTCCT
>JASLMQ010000337.1 GCA_030746455.1 Candidatus Latescibacterota bacterium | reverse complement strand
CGAGAACCCCCTGTTCCGAATCCCCCGCTTGACGCTCTCCACCGCGCGGGGGCCGTCCATCGAGACGTGTCGGGCAAGGAAGGTCGCCCCGGCGTGCTTGATCACCCCGAGCACATCCATGCCCTCGCTCATGAGGTTCTGCTCGTACATCCCGTAGGGACTGCTGTCGGTCTTGCTGCCCATAGGCGTTGTCCACCCATACTGGCCACCGGTGGACATGTAGCCCAGATTGTCGTTGACGATGATCGTCATGTCGGCGTTGGACCTTGCGCAGTGGATGAGGTGAAGCAGACCGATGCCGAAGGCGTCGCCATCCCCCACAGTGAGGATGATTTTCTTCTCGGGGGGCAGCGCCAGTCGCAATCCCCTTGCGATGGCATAGACCCGGCCGTGGGTCCCCGCAAAGCCGTCGCCCTTCCACGTGGCAAAGGTCTGCCGTCCCGCGCACCCGATCGAGGTGCCCCACACGACATCGTCGACCTCCAGGCCGAGCTCGTAGATTGCCTGAACCACGATCTTCTGGTTGATCCCCAAGCCACAGCCCGAGCAGGTTGTGCTGGGGATCTTTCTGTCCCTCAGATATTTCTCTGACAGATGATCCATCTCACCACGCCTCCACTTCCCAACCCCGTCGGGCCAGGGGCTCGCCCTTCAGGAGCCTTTCGAACGAATCGATGAGATCCTGGACCGCGGGCAGATCCCCGCAGGATCCCAGGAAATGGACTTCCGCATCCCTTGGGGCCGCCCTCTGTACCTCGCGCACGAGCTGCCCGTCCCAGTTGAGCTCCACAGAAAGGTATTTCGTGGCCTTGTTGAAATGCTCATCCGGGAACGGCCACAGGTTGATCAGCCTGAGCGCGCCGACCTTTAGGCCGCGCCGGCGCGCCTGCTTGACCGCCGTGTTCACCACCCGCGAAGGTGTTCCGTAGGACACCACCACGAGGTCTGGGTCATCGTCCATGGACTGCTTTTCGTAGAGCTGGCTGAACAGCTCCTTGTGATTCCTGACCTTGTAGATGAGTCTGTATGCGTGCTTGTGGTGCGCTTCGACCTCCTCGGTATCGTATCCCTCCTCCGTGGGCGTCCAATCGGAGCACAGCGCCCCGGTGTTGCGCCCCAGCACCACCGGCGGGACGTCTATCTCGTCGGTAGGCGGGTAGAAGTCCGGGCCGGGGTGGACCTTCCTCGGCCAGGTCCTGAAGCCCATCTCCTCGATCTCGGCGTCATTCTCCGGCACACTGATGTCCTCATAGCTGTCGGTAATGAGCTGGTCGGCAAGGATGGTGACCGGCGTTCTGAACCTCTCCGAGAGGTAGAACGACTCGACCGTGATGGCCATGGCCTCCTGGGCGGAATTCGGCGCGAGGACGATCGTCTCGAAATTCCCGCCTTGCGTTGGGTACCGGGTCATGTAGAACTCGCCCTGCCCCGGCGCCCCGGTAATGCCGCTGACCGGCCCCACCCGACCCGAGTTCAGAATAACAAGCGGGATCTCACAACCTATCGCCCAGCCATAGGGATCTGCATACAGGATGTATCCGGGACCCGACGTCGCGGTCATGGCCTTGTATCCGCCAAGTGCCGCCCCTATGCACAGATGAAGCGCCCCGCACTCGTCTTCGCCCTGGATGTATATGCCCCCGACCTGGGGAAGCCTGTGCGACATGGATTCCGCGAGTTCGGTAGCCGGCGTAATCGGGTATCCTGCGAAGAAACGGCAGCCGGCGAGGATGGCCCCCTCGGTGATGGCGAAGTTCCCCGTTTCAAGATATCGTTTCATGGACTTTCGGCTCCCTCGACATCGATGCAGAAATCCGGGCAGCTGTAGAAGCATTTCATACAGCCGACGCAGTACTGGGGGTTCATCACCACCATTGGCCTGTATCCCTTGGCGTTGAAGCGCTCTTCCGGAGCAAACACGTCCATGTGGCACACCTTCCGGCAGTAGCCGCACTCCTTGCACGCCTCGAAGTCGAGCTCTACGCTGAACTGCCGGTAGTCACACGAGAGGCATCGGTCAGCCTCCTGCTTCGTCAGATGGGGATTGAGCGTCTCCTCCACGACATCGAAACCATGGCTCCGCACCCCGGCCGGTAGACAGGGAATCTCCACGCGCGGCGTCGGGGCCTCCTGAGAGGTTCCCACCTCCACAGGGGATTCACCTTCCGTGAGTTCGAGGGAGATCCTGCCGTCCCCGCCCAGATGCCTGTCGATGAGCGATGCGGCCACCTTCCCCTGGGCGATCGCCTCTATGATCGAGGCCGGCCCCGTTACGGCATCGCCTCCGGCGTACACCCCCGCGATTTCCGTGGACAGATCGTCCCCCTGGACCTCCACGAGTCCATCCGTCTTCTGCGGAATGCCGAAATCGGGCCCCAGCGCAACCTGCTGACCGACGGCAGAGATCACGGTGTCGAAGACCTCGGTATACCCGAACCCGTCCTTCCGAACGGGCACAGGCCGGCCGTTCTTGTCCGGGGGACCCAGCTCCATCCGATCGAACGCGACCCTCAGTCCGTCGTCGTGTCTCTCGATCGAGGAGGGAGCCGACAGGTACTCGATCTTGATGCCCTCCTCGATTGCCGCCTCGATCTCATCCGGATAGGCGGGCATCTCGTCCCGAGTACGGCGATAGTACATGGTAACTTCCTGTGCATCCAGGCGCAGCGCGCTTCGAGCGGCGTCGATGGCGGCGTTTCCCCCGCCGATGACCGCGACCCGCCTCCCTACACGGATCTGCTGTCCGGCATTGAGGGCCTCAAGAAACGGGATCGCCCCCAACATCCCCTCTGCATCCTCGCCGGACACACCCAGCGGCGCACTCGCCTGTGCTCCGCAGCTCACGTAGATTCCGTCATAGCCGTCGGCCTCGAGCTCGGAGAGCGAATCGACCTGGGCATTGGTCTTGATCTCGACACCCAGGGCCTCGACCTCGCCGATCTCCTCGGCCAGCACATCGCGCGGAAGCCTATAATCGGGTATCGCCCACCGCATCATGCCGCCTGCCTCGGCCCTGCTTTCGAAGACGGTAACTTCGTGTCCCTTGAGCGCAAGATAGAATGCAGCCGTCAGGCCACTCGGCCCGGCGCCGACCACAGCGGCCCTCTTGCCGCTGGCAGGCTGTTCAACAAGCTTGTCCTTCCACGAGTCGCCGCCTCGCTCAGCGGCCACCCGCTTCAGCGCCTTGATTGCCACCGCCTGGTCGAACTGGCCTTTCCCGCACTTCAGCTCGCACGGCGCATAGCAGGCGTGGCCGCAGACCGACGGGAAGGGAATCGATTCCCGGATCACGGCGAGGGCCTCATCGAGCCTGTCCGCCGCGATGGCCCTGATGTAGCGCGGGACATCTATGCCTGCCGGGCACGCCCGCTGACACGGTGCCGGGTTGTGCGTGCTGCCGGGATCTGCGGTGCTCTGCATCGAGCGTCTCCTTAACCCTATGGTATTCCTGGCATTCAGGAAGATTGGCACGGATCTGAGAGCGTTGTCCTTCCAGAACCGTAAGGTACAAATCGCCTGTCCGATATCAAGACATATCTGAGTTTCGTACAGACGGTTGTGGTCGCGCACGCTGCCAAGGCGGATGATTGGAATCGTCTCCAGATCAGGGCTGCGGGTAGCCGCAGGACAGTGGGTACTCGGCTTCGGGAAGTTCTAGCCTCAAAGCGACAGAAAGCAACCACAGATGAGCACAGATAGACACTGATATGGAGGCGTCAGAGCCTAGCGATTGCAGACCAGGACGGGGCTTGCGCACGGGCGGGGGACGGCCGACGGAGCATAGGAGTCACCTCACCTCGGGTGATATAGGGGATCGGGGTGGGTCCACCACCCGTCAGCTCTACATGACTTCCGTTTCGGCCTGGATTTCTCGGGCCTCCGCGTTCTACCATCCGTGTCTATCCGTGTTCATCCGTGGTAAGGCTTTGACGTATTGGGGCTAGCCACGAGCTGGACAACCGATCCACAAGATCCTAGGAATGCCAAGCGCGCGGATGCAGCTTGGTGCATCGTCCACGGATGGACTTGCGTCGTCTGCACCCTTGTCACCAAGACGCCTGGCGCTGACAGACCTCATGCGGTCGCAAGGCGCTCACGAGGCCTACAACCTGGACGGGGGGAGGATCGAGCACCATCGTCGTCGGGGGAGAGGTGCGCAACAGCCCCCCTACGGCAGGGAGCGTCTGTGCAGCGAGGCTTTGCTGCTCTTCCGCAGAGATCCCAGATAGATGTACATTGCACCCCTCGCAAGTCGGACGGGCAGGGACCCCAGGTCATTGCATCGCTGCATCCCGCCGCTCTTGCGCTCTCCCCGGGAGCACGCTATCTTTTCACTTGGAGGGATGATCAGGTATCGCGCTGTCAGATAAGGTCCGAACGGGGAACTGGGCGTCCACGATGGACCTGGGAAGAGCCCTGACGCGGATCGCTGTCGGTCCTCGGAGGTGATCCGCCTTGGGGCTCGCGGATGGGGCATGCTTCGGACAACCGAGGTGTGCCCCGTCTGCTTTGTGGGCGCAACGAACAGGCCCCCTGACGACGAGGGCGCAGGCATCACAAAGGACAACGACACTCATGAACGCACGGGAGCGGTTTCACGCGACGTTTCGGTACGGCAACCCCGATCGGGTCTTCCTGATGCCCCAGTGGACCTTCAATGACACCCGTCAGCGATGGCTGAGGGAGGGCATGCCCTGGGACGCGCACTTCAACACCTACTTCGGATTCGACCGGATGGAGAAGATCCCGATCAACTTCGGACTCTTCCCGTCCCTGCAGACGGAGATCGTGGAACAGACCGCCAACTGGTGTGTCGTAGAGGACGAATTCGGCGGGCTCACCAAGCGCTGGACCGACCGTGAGGTGGGGATATCCCAGTGGATCCGATATCCGATACGAGACCGTGTGACATGGCTTCAATGGAAACAGCGACTGGATCCGGCCGCGGGCAACCGATATCCCGAGTACTGGGACTACCTGAAAAGCTGTTACAGACAGCGCGATTTCCCTCTGGGCATCGACGCCGGCTCCTACTATGGCTGGATCCGGAACTGGGTGGGCATGGAAAATCTGGCGCTCTGGTATTACGACGATCCCGAGCTCGTCCACGAGATGACCGACTACATGGCCGACTTCGTGTTGGATCTGATCCAGCGCGCACTGGACGAGATCCCCGACATCGACTACGGCTCGGTCTGGGAAGACATGGCGATGAAGACGGGCCCGCTCATTTCGCCGGCGTTGTTCCGTGAATTCATGATGGAGCCGCTCAAGCGGGTGACGAGCAGGCTCAACGAATCGGGCATCGACATCATCATGGTCGACAGCGACGGCAATGTCGACGAGCTGATCCCGCTCTGGCTGGAGGCCAACGTCAACTTCGTCTATCCCCTCGAGGTGGCGGCCGACTGTGATGCCGCCCGATATCGGGAGCAGTTCGGGAAGGGCCTCCTGCTGATGGGGGGTGTCGACAAACGCGAGCTGCGTGAAGGCTGCTCGAGGAAGAACATCGAGCACGAGGTGATGACAAAGGTGCCGACGCTGGCCAGACAGGGCGGGTTCTCACCCATGGTCGACCACGCGGTGCCGCCGGACGTACCGTTCGAGAACTTCAGGTACTACATTGACCTGATTCACGAGGTCTGTACGTTCGCGTAAACGCAGAGGGCGGAAAGGGGCGTCAGACCCTCCTTCGCTGGCGGTGCCAGCTTCGGAGGCCAGGCGTGAAACGTGAGAAGACCAATCCTGGCGATCGCCGCCGGACGCTGGGTCGTCTGACGTCTGACCTCTGACCTGAAGCCCGAGGCAGCTACGACGCACACGCTTCGAAGACTGCGGCACGGAAGCCTCTCGACGGGTCAAACAGTGGCGTTTGCGGTAAGGCCAGCCGACTCCGGGGTGGTGCAGCTGTTGTGCGTACTACGCTGGCAGGTATCTGCAATGGACTTTCGCGTTGAGCTCTACGTCTACAGGCTCGGGGCCGAAGACACGTTCAGGGTCCGGTTCGCCGTCTCCAAATTCACGGGGGCGGGCGTACAGACCTACATCGTCTGGCCCGAGGACCCGTTCCAGGAGGAGCAGGCCGCGAAGGAGCGGGGAAAAGAGCTCGTTGAGACGCATATGCGAGACAAGCACGGATTGGGGCCCGATGCGTACACGCTCGGCGTGGTCGGGTGATGGCGGGTCTGGCCGAAGGCCGGGTCCAGCCGCCGTCGGGCAGCACGGAGACGTCGGTGGCCAACATCCCGGGGTGGTCCGCTGGGAGGGCGGGTTGATGTGGCTCGCGTCTTGGTTATAGAGGACGAAGAGATCGTCAGAGGTGTCCTGCGGCGGATGCTTTCGATCGATGGACACGAGGTGATCGATGCGGCCGACGGCGAGACGGGACTCGAGCGATACCGGATCGCTGCCCCCGACATCGTCTTTGTCGATCTCCTGATGCCGGCCATGTCGGGGTACGATGTCATCGAAGCACTGCGGCAGCGGGATCCCGCGGCGAAGATCGTCGCTATGACGGCGGTCGGCGAGGCCGCACTCCGGATTGCTGAAGAGAAGGGGGCCGATGGCTCGCTGCTGAAGCCCTTTCGGATCTCGAGCGTACTGCGGATCGTGAGAGACCTGGCGAGGGTGAATCGCTGAGCGGTACCCGAGGTCGACTGCGGACCGGGACGCCGTCCTCCCCGGTTCGGGGGCCGTCGCTGTGACCAAGGCCAAGGCTCCGGGGATTCCGGCCCGT
>JASLMQ010000336.1 GCA_030746455.1 Candidatus Latescibacterota bacterium | reverse complement strand
AACGCAGAGATCGAGATCCTGAAACGCGCAGCCCAGCAGTCGGTGACGGACGGACGCGCCGTGTGGTTCGGATGCGACGTGGGGAAGATGTATCACTCGGAATTGGGGATCCTAGACTCCGAAGTCTACGACTACGGTCTGGCCTACGGGGACGACTACAAGCTGGACAAGGCCGGCAGGCTGGACTACGGCCACAGCCGAATGACCCACGCGATGGTTTTCACCGGGGTGGATGTGGACGACTCGGGGGAGTCGACCCGATGGCGCGTCGAGAACAGCGGGGGGACGAAGAACGGAGACAAGGGCTATCTGGCCATGAGCGACCGCTGGTTCGACGAATACCTCTATGAGATCGTCGTGCACAGGAGCTACGTCCCCGACGACCTCCTGGCGGCCCTGGAGACGGAGCCCATCGTGCTTCCGCCCTGGGACCCGATGGGTGCCCTGGCGTGATCGAGAAGGACGTTGGATCGGCGAAGGATCATCGAGGATGGTAGATCTGGTCTACCCCATCAGAACGGCCACCGTGGACGACATCCCCGTGCTGATCGACTTCCGTGCCCGGCTGTTCGCCCTAGTGTGGAAGGGCGGCGGCAGCATCGAGGAGATGAACGCCTACAGCAAGGACTACTTCAAGGAGAAGATGGAATCGGGAGAGGTCCTTGCCTGGGTGGCGGAGAGCGAATCGGGCGAGGTGGTGGGCACGGCCATGCTGTCCTTCTACTATCTCACCCCCAAACCTTCGAACATCGAAGGCAAGTACGGCTATCTCTCCAGCATGTACGTGCTCGAGGAACACCGTCGGAAGGGGATTGGCCGACGCCTGGTCCGCGCTGTTCTCGACCACGCAAAGGAGATCGGGCTGCAGTGTGTGAAGCTCCACGCATCCGACCACGGGGTGCCCCTCTACGAATCCACGGGCTTCTCGGCCTGGAACGAGATGGGGATCACGCTGGACGACTGACGTCACACGTGAAAAGGAGGCCTGGTGATGCTAAAGGCAGGTGCGGCAAAGGTCGACATCACGCCCTTCCTGGGCGGCCCGATGGCGGGCTACGCGGGGCGTGACAAGGGGAGCGAAGCCGTCCACGACCCCCTCTATGCGAAGGCGTTGGTTCTGGACGACGGCCGGACGAAGGTGGCCCTGGTGACCACGGACCTGATCGGCGTGAACCGGGAGCTTGCGGCCGAGACACGCGACCTCGTCAAGAAGATGGTGCGGCTCCCTCAGGAATGCGTCTGGCTCTGCGGCTCCCACACCCATTTCGGCCCGGAAATCCGCCGGGACCGCAGCGGGGATGACCGGGATGGCTACGACAGTGCCTATGCGAAGATGCTGCCCAAGAAGCTGGCCTCCGCGGTGAAGATGGCGCACGATTCCCGCCGGCGCGCGCGAGTGGGTTCGGGCCGGATCAACGCGGAGGGTATCAGCTACAACCGCCGGCCGATCGCGCCCGACGGGAAGGCGGTGATGAGCCTGGTGCTGCCGGCTGCACGCGATGACGTGAAGTTCGGTCCGGTGGATACCGAAGTGGGGATCCTCAAGGTGACGGGTCCCGAGGAGGGCGACACGATCGCCACGCTGATCAACTTCGGCTGCCACCCGGTCTCCAGCACGGATCGGATGCTCGAGATCACGGCGGACTATCCGGGCTATGCGATGGACCTGATCGAGCAGGTGGAGGGTGGCGTATGTCTCTTCGCCCTGGGATGCGCGGGCAACATCGTGCCGATCCAGCGGCATGGCCGGTCGAAGCGCCAGGTGGGCCTGTCCCTGGGCGGGTCCGCGCTCAAGGAACTGCAGTGGATCGCCACCACCGATGAGGCCCGAATCCGCGCTGGCCGCAAACAGGTTACGCTGCCGGTGCACGAGTTTCCTTTCCCCGAGGAGATGGAGCGGCAGATCGAGCAGACCAGCGCGCAGCTGGAGAGGGCGCGGAAACGGAACGCGCCCAACTGGGAGATGACCCAGCTGAGACACGCGCTCAACAAGGCACAGTCCATGCCGCAGTGGGCCGAACGGTTCAAGGACAAGGACGAGCTTGATACCGAGGTCCAGGCCTTCTGGATCGGTGACATCCCGATGGTGGGGCTGCCCGGTGAGGTGTTTACGGAACTGGGGATGCAGGTGAAGAAAGGCGTCGGCGTATCACCGACGATCGTGGCAAGCCTGAGCAACGACGGCGTGGGCTACGTGTCCATACGAAAAGCCTACGCACAGGGGGGCTACGAGCCGAACAGGTCTCCCCTGAGGCGCGGCGCGGGCGAGATGCTGGTGAAGGAGGCGGTGGCCCTGGCCGAGTCCGTGCGCAAGAAGCGGGGCCCGAGGCCGAAGGTGAAGCGCACGAAGTCGGCGAGACAGAGGTCCTGAGAACAACATCAGCTGTGTGCAGCTGGATCGGTTGCTGAATCCGTGAAAGATGAAAGGACCACACCATGTACAAGGTCGCCATTCTGGGGTACCGCCGCCAGGCGAGCCGTCACCACGCACCATCCTTTCACAGGCTGCCCGACTGCGAGATCGTGGCGGTCTGCGATATCGTCGAGGAGCGGGCGAAGGAGGGCGCCGAGCTCTACGGGGTGCCGGCCTATAGCGATGCGGATGAGATGCTCGAGCGCGAAGAGATCGACATCGTCAACATCCCCACGGGGGAGAAGTTCCGCTACGATCTCGTGATGAAGGCCCTGCGGCTCGGCAAGCACGTGTTCACCGAAAAGCCCCTCGCCGGGGCGGATGGTCAGTACAGGATCCAGATGTCGGACGTGCAGCCCGCGTGCGAGATGGTCGACGAGTGGCAGAAACACGACGTGCAGTTCGGCATCTGCTTCGGACTGCACTACTCGCCGAATGTGATGAAGCTGAAGGAACTGATCAACGACGGCGCGCTGGGCGATCTGAAGCAGATCCAGGCGCGGACGGCCCAAGGATCGTGGAACCACATCATCGATATGGTCCGCTTCCTGGGTGGTGAGGTGGAGGAGGTCTTCGCGTTCGCGGACGACAAGGAGGACATGGACAACAAGGCGGCCTGCCTGAGGTTCGAGGGGGGATTGGTGGGAACGCTGGCGGTGTCGCGCCATCTCGGCCTGCAGTTCCAGATCAAGTGGATGGGCGACGGTGGCGATGCCTGGGCCGACAACATCGCCGGCACCACATCCTGGCGCCCCAAGGGAAAGACCGAAGTGACCACGTGGGACGACGGGCTGGGTCTGCAAGCCGGTACCTACTACGTGCTGTTCGAGGGGCTGATCGAGGAGTTCGTCGCCTGCATCAAAGAGAAGCGTCCTTTCGTGGCCGATGGATGGGCCGGACTGCGCCATATGGAAATCGACGGGGCGATCACGGAGTCGATCCGGACGGGCAAACCGGTACGGATCGAGAGGTACAGACCGGAGAAGGGGCGGACGATCAAGAGCGGATGAGAGGCATTGGAGATTGAGAATTGAGAATTGAAAATTGGGTGGCAGAGCTCAGTGGTAGAGCCAGTGGTTGTGTGCAGAAGCCGACGAATCCCAGCACGATGGGGGAGTGGTGAGCGAGACGCAGAGCCGGGTGGCCGAGGAACCTGAGGCAGAGGCCGAATCGGCATCGGTGCGGGCGCTAGTGTTTGGCCTGGTGATCGCCGTGGCGTCGATCGCGTACACGAACTGGGCCACGGTGCTGCTCCGGGCGTCCCGCGTGAACCGGTCGCACTTCCCGATGGCGCTGCTGTTCCCCTTCGCCTGGTGCTTGGTTACGCGCTTGCCGTCTTTCTTTCCACGGTGATGGACCACTTCCTCTTCTGGGGACACGGGCATCGGGTTCACGACTACTGAGGCGGCAGGGACGAGAGGCGCACACGATGCTCTGGGGGACCCGAGCGGGCTGGCTGTCCCGCATCTTCCTTGTAGCTGTTTCCACTGTGGCGTGGTTGGGAGGACCTGAGAACATGAGCCTGGCGACCATGGATGTATCGGCCACCGAGGCGCCCGGAGTGCTGGATGCCTATCTCGACCGCAACTACTACACCACAGAGGATGTTGCCCGCCTTGCGGTCTCAATCCACCGGGTGGCCTCGAATGTGCAGGCCGACGACCTGAAGCTCTCGGTGTCCCTGGTAGATGAGGGCGGGCCGGTCATCATGACGCGTGAGGTCGAGGCCGCCTTGGCGGCCGCCGCTTCCGAACCGGTCACGGAAGAGCTGCCTCCCAGCGCCCATGTATCCATTGTCGAGGCGACTGTGGAGTCGCAGGTTGAGTTGCCCATTCAGGATCTCCCGCCCGGACGCCACCGGGTCCACCTGCGACTGGTCGATAGCTCGGGCGGGCTTGTGGGCGAGCTCGACCTGCCTCTGCTCAAGCATCCGCCTGCCGCGGAAGGGACGACTGAAGTCAAGGTCGACCAGGTGAACCAGGTGCTGCTTCTTAACGGAGAGCCATTCTTCCCTCTGGGGATGGTGAGCCTGGAGATGGACGCGGTGGCCCTGAATCTATACAGGGAGGCGGGGTTCAACACGGTCATCCGCTGGTGGAAGATGGGGAGCGGCCACCCCATATCCAGCGCGCTGGAGACGCTGGACGAGGCCCGCCGGAACGGGATATACGTGGTCGAGAATCCGGTCTCGTTCACTGCATCCGAGCGCAAGCTGCTTTACCGCTCGCCCACCTTTGTCCAGGACTTCAGGAAGGTCCTCGGCGAGGTCCCCGAGTTCATCCGGGCCGTGCGGGGGCATCCGTCGGTGATCGCCTACTACGGCCCGGACGAGCCCCACCAGCCGTGGGACGAGTCGCCCGAGCTGCTCGAGACGTTCTACGACACGGTCCACGGCCTTGATCCCCACCACCCGGTGTACATCTCCGGGTCCAGGCGGATCGACCCCGGCTGGTACCGGATCGCCGATGTGCTGGGCGTGCACGTCTACTGGAGCCCCGTTGTGGGCGTGATCCCCGCGTACGACTACATGAACCATCGACCGAACTATATGGCGAGATGTGCAGAGGCGGCGAGGCGGATTACGGAGCCGCGGCGCCAGCCTCTATTGATGATGCCGCAGGGGGAGCTCTACTCGGGGGCGCGGCGGCCCCACACGCCTCGAGAACGCCGCCTGAACGTCTACCTGGCGCTCATACACGGGGCCAAATCGATCCTCTACTTCGCTTCACCGATCCGCCACCGTGTGACCTATGAGGACATGAAGACGCTTTCGGCGGAGCTGCACGCGATGGCGCCCTCGTTGCTCACGCGCACTCCCCCGCAGCGCATCGTCGTGGAGCCCGCTCCTCTGCCGCCTGAGGCATTCCCGGTTGTCCAGGCGTTATACAAGGACTGTCCCGATGGCGGCGGGCTGCTCCTGGCTGCCAACAGCAGCCCACTCGCCGTTATGGCCAGGTGGGATCTCTCTGCGACGGGACGGACGGCACGGGTGACGGGTTTCTCCGACGATCGGGAACTCGAGGTGCGAGACGGTGTCTTCTCCGACCGACTGGAGGGTTATGCCACGCGGGCCTATCGGGTATCTGAGGCCGCGAGGAAACCGGGCACGCGGGTGGACATCCGCGTGAGCCTGTCGGGCGAGGGTGTGGAGGCGGCACCGGACACCGTAGAGGGACCGGGGCCTTCGAAGAACCTCCTGGCCAACTCGAGCTTCGAAGAAGCCGCCCTGCCGGGCTGGCCGGACTGCTGGGAGCTCTCGAGGGGGGCTCTCTTGCCCACGGCGATGGTGGGGGATCCCGGGGCTCCGGGACAGGACGACACCACCGTCCAACACGGCCGGTATTCGCTAAGGATCCTGGGTGCGGCAGACCGCGGGGCGAGCGCCCGGATCACCTACAAGCACCCATACCCAAGAGCGAAGCGGAGGCATCCCGGTCTGCCCGTTGAGCGGGGCCGGACCTACGTACTGTCGGCCTATCTCAGGGCGGAACACCCGGGGACCCGGGCCCGTCTGGACGTCGAGAATTTCCACGGGCAGGGCCGCTTCCAGGACGAAGTGGAGTTGACCGCCGACTGGGAGAGACATCAGCTGGTCTGCGCGATTCCCGAGTCCGGGGAGGGGAGGGACTGGTCGTCGGTGTGGATCCGGCTGGCCAACCTGGGCACGGGTGCGATCTGGGTGGATGCGGTCCAGCTCGAGGCGGGGGGCCGGGCGACCGAGTATGCGCCCGACGGCTATCGGGCCGCCTTCAGCCTGGGGTATGCTGAATGAACCAGCTCGCCTTTATTCGCGGAAAGCGCCTGTACTCTGAAGACAAGGAGGCTTGGTGATGGGAGATGTCGTTCTGGCGCAGATCGACCTGAAGGGATGTCCGGAGGGGCTGGTGTTCGACCTGCCGGGCATACACTGGGGCATCGAAGACCGATACCTTCCCGATTGGGAGTGTCCCCTCGCCCGCGTCCGGCAGAAGGGGCGTGGGGCCAGCAGGCCGAGCTATTGGCGGGTGCTCGAGGAGGACGGCAGGCCTGTTCTGGATCACTTCAACATGACGGATCGGCCGATCGTGGTGGGCGACTTCCTCTGGCGGGACTACACGATCGAGGGCCATGTCCGCCAGATGGTGAGCACGAGCGAGCCGAATTCGGACGATCCGTTCTGCTTCGTGGGCCGGAGCGGACTGATACTCCGGTACCAAACGCTGGGGCAGTACTACTTCTTCTGCATCGAGGGCTTCGACCGGCTGGTGCTTTACCGTCGGGAACACGCACACTGGCACGTGCTGGACGAGTTGACGGTGCCGGTGGACCGGAGCTGCTTCCACCATCTGAAGGCCGAGTGCCTGGGGAACCGGATCACCTGCAGCTTCGACGGACAGCAATGCTTCGTGGCGAACGACAGCGCATACGAGACGGGCCGCGCGGGGATCCGGACGTGCACGCGGGCGCAGTTCCACGACGTGAGGGTCACGGCCAGTGCGGCGGCCAACGCGGCCTTTGTGGACACGCGGAGCCGGTACGAGAAGGAGGTGGCGGCGGAACGTGAGAAGTACCCGAAGCCGGTGCTTTGGAGGGAGATCGACACGAATGCCTTCGGCGGTGGGGTGGTCTTGTTCGGAGACATCCGGGGCAGCGGCGAGACGGAGCTGCTGTTGTTCCAGGATCCCTCGAGTGGGGACGACGCACCCAGGATCAGGGCGGTGAACCTGCAGGGCGAGCAGGCCTGGGAGATGGCCTACCCGAACCTGAAGACCGTGGCCCCGAGGCGGACGGCCGTTCAGGATATCGACGGGGACGGGGTGCAGGAGCTGGTATCAGTGGGCGGGAACCGGTTGTCGATCGTGAACGCGATGACGGGGGAGCTGAAGACCGAAGCACCCCTGCCCGATCCCGGACCGTTCCTGGTGCCGCGCGGACAGCCGCTGACCGACGAGTACCTCCACGTTCAGCGTGCCGTGATGCCGTGTAACCTGAGGGGCCATCCGGACGCGCGGGATTTCATCCTTCGGGATGGGATCTCGGGCGGGAGCGGCTGGACGATCTGGGCATATGACCAGGACCTCAACCTTCTCTGGCGGCAGCGTGCCGATGCGCCCTGGTACGGCCATTCGGTCTACTTCCACGACGTGGACGGCGACGGGCGAGACGAGGTGCTGTCCGGGTATCACCTCTATGACGACGACGGGCGCCCGATCTGGCGGATGGAGGGCGCGGAGTACCTGCCGATGGGCGACCACGTGGACAACGTGGTCTTCGGCGAGATTGACGGAGACGAAGGGAACGGGCCCGAGATCGGCATCGCCGGAAGCAGCTCGGGTTTCTACTTCGTCGACGCTCGAGATGGTCGCGTGCAGCGGAAGTACCGAATGGGGCACACGCAGGACGTGTACGCGGGCAACTTCCGGCCGGACCTGCCGGGGCTCGAGATGTGGGCCGGCGACCGGTGGGATTCGTATGGCCTGCTGGTGCAGTTCAGCGGGACGGCGGAGCCGCTCCTCTCGCTGGAGCCCGACAACGAGAGCCAGTCGGGTCCCGCGGTGAACTGGGGCGGAGACGGTCAGGAGTTGCTGCTCCTGTCTACAACGTATCAGGCTCTCGGGATGTTCGACGGATTCGGCCGAAAGGTGGTGGAGTTCCCGTACGACGAGCTCGGGCTGCCCGGAGGAAGGCCGTTCTTCCGCACGTGGACCCTCTCGAGTTGCATGGATCTCACGGGGGACGCGCGCGATGAGGTCGTGCTGAACCGCGACGGCGTGTACTACATCTACACGCAGGATACGCCCTATCCCAAAGGCGAGAGGATCTACGCGCCGGTGCGGAACGGGCATCTTTCCGCTCCCGGTTGGATCACGAACGACGTTTCCTGATGTGGAGGAAGCACGAAGGAGTCGACCGTGCACCTTGTCCTGGCGAAGTGCTACGTAATAGACGAGGTCCATTCTCT
>JASLMQ010000335.1 GCA_030746455.1 Candidatus Latescibacterota bacterium | reverse complement strand
CCGAGTTCTTCAGCCATTTCAAGGAGGCGAACACCTGGATCCTCCTGGGATACGTGCGGGAGTCGCCCGGTTTCGGACTCGATGACGCCATCTCGGGCGGGAGTATGGAGATCGCCAACCTGATCCGACGCAAGGTTCAGGAGGCTGGGATCAAAACGCGGACCAAGAGCCGGGTGGACGTGGCGATCAATCCGCCGAACGACTACACGATTCGCGAGGGCGACCATGCCATCGTCATCTGCAGCGAGTGAGGCTGCCTCCTCGAGTTCCGAGGTCACCGTGGAGGACCTCGCCCGGTTCAACATCTTCCGGGGACTCCAGCCGGACAAGCTCGCGAAGATCGGCGAGATCATCCAGGTGGAGGAGGTGCCGGACGGGGCGACGGTCATCCGCGACGGCGACGAAGGGGGCACGTTCTACCTGCTGCTGGAAGGCGAGGTCGAGATCACGAAGGTGCTGGTGATGCGGATGTCCAGGCAGGAGGTGGGCCAGACGGACAAGTCGCTCATCCAGCTCAGCTCGGAGCCCCATCCGGAGTTCGGGAAGCCCTGCTTCGGAGAAATGGCACTGTTCAGCGACAAGAGCCGGCGATCGGCAACGGTGGTAACGACCCAGGCCTCGGTGCTGGGTGTGATTCACCACGAGCGGTTTATGGATCTGTGCGAGGCGGACAAGGAGATCGGCTACCGGGTGTTCCGCAGTATCGCGGGCATGTTGAGCACCCGGCTCGACAAGGCGAACCAGGATGTTCTGAACCTGACAACGGCGCTGAGCTTCGTGTTGGCCTCACATTGAGCGGTCTGCGAGCGTTCGGCGAACAAAGCAGGCGGGAGACAGTCCAGGGGAAACGGTGGACAGCGCGGGTGTGCGTCCACCGTTTGGTCTATCGAGGAGGATCGGACCGATGGATTTGTATGAGAAGTACCGCTTGACGAGGATAATCAACGCGAACGGCAAGATGACCGCGCTGGCCGGCGCCATCGTTCTGCCGGAGATCGTGGAGACGGTGGACGAGGCCATGGGCCGCTTCTTCAGCCTGGACGAGCTCCAGGAGCGCGCCGGGGAGGCCATCGCTCGCTGGTCGGGGTCGGAGTGGGGGACCGTGACGGCGTGCACCGCCGCGGGCATAACACTGGGGGTGGCCGCGTGCATGACCGGCAACGATCCCGGGCGCGCGGCACAGCTTCCGGACACCACAGGGATGCGCGACGAGGTGATCATCCAGAAGGGCCACACGGTCAACTTCGGTGCCCCGGTCACTCAGGTGATCCGGCTTGCGGGCGCGAAGGTCGTGGAGATCGGGACGGTGCACAACACCGCGGAGTTCCACCTCGAGCACGCGATCGGGGAGCAGACTGCGGCGGTGGTGGTCGTGGTGTCGCATCACACCGTGCGATACGGATGTATCCCGATCAAGCGGGTCGTCGAGATTGCCCACAGTCGGGGGGTGCCGGTGGTCGTGGATGGCGCGGCGCAGTCCTTCCTGATGAAGGAGATCGTGGCTGCCGGGGTCGATCTCGCGGTCTGCAGCGGCCACAAGTACCTCTCGAGTACGACCGCGGGAATCGTGTGCGGTCGGGAAGACCTGGCGCGCGCGGTCAACCTGCAGAACCGGGGGATCGGGCGGCCGATGAAGGTGGGAAAGGAAGGAATCCTCGGCGCGATGGCAGCGCTCGAGCATCGCATGAAGCTGGACGAGGCAGCGTGGGAGGCCGAGCAGGACCGGAAGATGCACAGGATCATCGACCGGCTGAAGGACATCGACGGGATACGGATGAGCGTGGAATCGGACCCCAACGGCAATCCGTTCAGCCGCGCGCGCGTGGACGTTGACGCCGAGCGCGTGGGGCTGACGGCCGAGGCGGTGAGCCGGGCCATGGCGGAGGGTGATCCGTCGATCCGCGTGAGGGCCCACCACGTGGACGAGGGCTACTTCATGGTGGACGCCATGGAGATCATCGACGAGGAGCTGGAGCTGACGTGCGACCGGCTGACCGAGATCCTCACGGCATCAGATGCCGAGAAGGCCAAGATGATGGAGATGCACGGGGGTGACGCAGCTGGCGATGCCAGGTTGTCGTGGCTTGAATAGGAGAGAAACCCCGCCGGACCGATCGTACGGCGGGGTGAATGCAACTGAAGATCGACTCGAGTCTTAGGGAAGATTGTTCTCGATCGTGACCTTGCCGGTGAAGCCCCGGCCGGCCAGCGTGTCCGCGAAGGTCTGGGCGAGGGCCGTCGGGAGGGCCGAGTTCTGGTTGATGAGGAGCTCGCCCTGCAGACTGCTCACCGTTCCGAGGCCATCGAACGATGAGAGCATGGGGTTGTTCGAGATGATGAGGTTGCCCCAGATGTCGGCAAGGCTGTCGATGCCCGTGAAGGCCGCCAACGCCGTGTTCTTGGTGATCACGACATCGGCCTCGACGCGGATCAGCTTGTCCAGTCCGTCGAGGTTCGGCAGACTCAGGTGACTGTCGATAACGAGGGAACCCGTGACAGACTGGAGGGTTTCGAGGCCGGTCAGAGAGGTAAGCCCCGCGTTGTTGCCGATGACCAGGTCGGACTCGATGGTCGTGATGAGATCCAGACCGGTTAGCGAGGTGAGCAGGGGGTTGCTCCCGATAAGGACCAGGCCCGTGACGGAGGAGAGGTGGCCCAGGGCTGCGAGACTCGTCAGGGCCTCGTTCTCGATGATCACGAGATCCGTTCCGACCACCGAGAGGCTATCGAGCCCGGTCAGCGATGCCAGGGCATCGTTTCCGTCGATCTCAATTGCCCCCACGACGCCAAAGAGGCTGTCCAGACCGGCCAGCGAAACAAGGCCTTCGTTGTTGGCAATGACCATGTTGTCGCCAACCACCCCGACCTTATCCAGACCCGTCAGGGTAGCCAGCAGGGGATTGGCATCGACCTCCAGGTAGCCCTCCACCTGCTGGATCCCATCGAGCCCTCGGAGGGAGCCGAGAGCCCGGTTGTTCTCGATGAGGAGATTGCCGCCCACCGAGGTGAGCTTGCTGAGCGCCTGGATGGACGTAAGGGCGTGGTTGTCGACGATGAAGAGCCCCCCCTGGAGGCTCTCCAGGTTGTGCAGACCGTTCAGAGAGGTGAGGCTCAGGTTGGCGTCTATGGCCAATCCGCCGTTGATGGAGATGATGTTCTGCAGCGGGGCCAGGGACGTGAAAGGGCCACCCTCGAGGACGAGGCCCCCGTTGATGATGATCGAGCCTTCCGCCAGGGTGGCCATGGAGTCCAGGCCGGCCTGGGTGCTCACGAAGAAATCTCCGCTGACGACGGTGCCTTCGGCGGGGCTCAGGGGATCGTCGCCGCCGCACCCGGACATAACTGAGAATGCGAGCAGCAACAGAAGGGCAGGAACGGTTCTCATAGTTGGCCTCATGGTTGTGGCGGACCGTCGGATTCCCCCGGTACTCGGTCTCGGACGGCCGAGCCGGAGATCACAGGACGGGCTGCACCTGTTCGGATCAGGGCTATAATATCCCTAAATGGTGTTTGCCACGCAAGGCGATTCGTTGAGAAACCACAGTCTGAACGCAGTGCGCGGATGGATGATGACAGGAGGACCAGGTGATGGCTGAAGAGCTTGCCGTACTGGGAGGACCGAAGGCGGTCACGGCTAACACGAGGGAGCTCTGGGAGCGTCCGGTGGAGGAGCAGAAGGCGGCTGTGTGTCAGCTGATCGACGAGGGATTCCTTTCGGGCGCGGCGCAGGGAATCCCCAAGGAATTCGAGGACCGGTTCCGGGAGTACATCGGCTGCAAGTACGTACTCACGACGAGCCACGGTCACACGGCGATCGCGAGCGGGTTCTTCGCCGCGGGGCTGGGCCCGGGAGACGAGTTCATCGCACCCACCATCGGCTACATCGGGAGCTATGCCGGCGCCCTGCACCTGGGGGGGACGCCCGTCTTCTGCGAGATCGATCCGGAGACCTTGCTGATGGATCCCGCCGACGTGGAGAAGAGGATCACACCGAAGACCCGCGTGCTGGCGCCGATCCACATGGCAGGACGCGTCTGCGACATAGACGCCCTGCTGGGTCTGGCCGAAGCCCACAACCTGGTGGTCGTGGAAGACGCGGCCCACGCCCACGGGAGCGAATGGGGCGGGGTGAAGATCGGCAATCTGGGGCACATCGCGTGTTTCAGCATGCAGGGGTCCATTCCGGGCGGGAAACCCGTTGCGGGCGGGGAGGCGGGCATCGTGGCCACCAACGACCGCGAGCTCTACGAACGCGCCCTGATCTACTGCCATCTCCATCGCCCCGGTGCCGTGGACGAGCTGACCAACCCGGTCTACAAGCAGCTGGACGCGCAGCTTCTCGGGTGGAAGTGGCGGGCGCATCCCCTGGCCATGGCCCTCGGGCTGGTGTCGCTCAAGCACCTGCCGTACCGTTTGGAGCACTTCGAGGCCAACCGGGAGGCCCTGTTCGAGCGGATCTGGGGCCTGCCGGGCATCCGTCCGGCGCGAAACTACCCGAAGGCGCGAGGCGTGGAGCTCTACGGCGGCATCAAGTTCGTGTACCATCCCGATGAGCTGGGGGGTCTTCCGGCGGCCAAGTTCGTGGAGGCCATGCAGGCCGAAGGCGCGCCGCTTCGAGGATCCGGAATGGGCCACATGGAGCACACGCGCGCCCTGTACACTCGCGACCTGCCGGGGCTTTGGGGGGAAGGTCATTCCGGCCCGG
>JASLMQ010000334.1 GCA_030746455.1 Candidatus Latescibacterota bacterium | reverse complement strand
GCGACCGAAACCGGAGGGGCTTTTTATGTACATGGCTGTCACCGAAAGAGTTGACCCGGAATCACCCAACTGTTACCTTGTGAAATCCTCGTGGACCGGTGTATCCCGCCGTCCGATACCCGATTCTGATCAGACCTCGATATGAGCCAGACCCTCCGCATCGATCCATTGGACGGCCCTGTCGACGCCGACGTCCAGATCCCGGGCTCGAAGAGCTACACCAACAGGGCCCTCATCATCGCGGCGTTGGCCGAGGGAACCTCACGCCTGTCCGGCGCCCTCTTCAGCGACGACACCGATTGCATGGCCGCGGCGTTGGCCACCCTTGGGGTCGAGATCGACGCCGATCCCGAGCGCGAGTCCTTCACCGTGTGCGGTGCAGGCGGCCGGATCCCGATCGGGCGGGCCGACCTGGACACCGGAAACTCCGGCACCTCCGCAAGATTCCTGACCGCCTATGTCTCCCTGGGAGACGGCAGCTTCATGCTCGACGGTCTCCCCCGGATGCGGGAGCGGCCCATCCAGGACCTTCTCGATGGATTGGGAAGCCTGGGCGTGAATGCACGGAGCAAGCTCGGGAACGGCTGTCCGCCTGTCGTGGTCGAGGCCGACGGCCTCAAAGGCGGCCGCACGTCGATGGCGGGGAGCCACAGCAGCCAGTACTTCACGGCCCTGCTCCTCGTGGCGCCCTACGCTCGCGAGGATATCTGCATCGAGGTCCTGGGCGACCTCGTCTCCAAGCCCTATGTCGACATCACCATCGGTATCATGCACGAGTTCGGGGTCGAGGTCCACAACGAGAGCTACAGGTCCTTCCACGTCGCCTCAGGGCAACGCTATGCCGCGCGGGACTACACCGTGGAGCCCGATGCCTCAAACGCCTCTTACTTCCTCGCGGCCGCAGCCCTCACCGGCGGGCGGGTGCGGGTCAGCGGCCTGACCAGACGCTCCGCCCAGGGCGACGTGCGGTTCGTGGACCTCCTGGAGCGTATGGGGTGCCAGACGTGCGAGTACGCCGATTCCATCGAGGTCCGCGGCCCAAGACAGCTCTCCGGTATCGAGGCGGATCTGAACGACACGCCCGACCTTGTCCAGACCATGTGTGCCCTGGCTCCATTTGCGTCGAGCCCCGTTACTGTGCGGAACGTGGCGAACCTGCGGCTGAAGGAGACCGATCGGATCGCGGCGCTCGAGGCCGAGCTGCGCAAGCTCGGGGTGGAGACCCACACCAGGGAAGACGGCCTCACCGTTCATCCGGCCGAGCGGATCCTCCCGGCGGAGCTGGACACCTACGACGACCATCGGATGGCGATGAGCCTGGCCCTCGTCGGCCTGGTGGCGCCCGGGATCGTCCTGAGGGATCCGCAGTGTGTCGGCAAGACCTTTCCCACCTACTTCGAGCTCCTCGAGAAGCTGAGATAGTCCGGACCCGACCACCGCGCAGGCCGAGGAACGCGATCCAGGCAGTCGAGAACACCTAACCCGGAACGAGAGGTCGGAATGCCGCCGAAAATCCTCATCGTCGACGACGAGCCCCATATCCTGAGCATTCTCAAGGAAAGCCTCTCCGCTTCGGGATTCGAGGTCAACACCCAGAGCAGCGGAGAGGACGCCCTGGTCTACCTGGAGGACCACCAGCCGGACCTGATGGTGGTAGACCTGAGGATGCCGGGCATCAGCGGGCTCGACCTGATTCGGGAGACGCGGAAGTCGATACCCGACACCGAGGTCATTATCCTCACGGGCTACGGCGATATGAAGAGTGCAGTGGAGGCGCTCCGCCTGGGGGCCTACGACTACCTGACCAAACCGGTCGACATGGAGCGACTGCTTCAGACCCTCAGGAACGGGGGAGACCGCCGGCGTCTGGTTCTGCAGAATCGCTCCCTCATTCGGTCTCTCGAGGAATCGAACCGGATCAAGGCCGAGTTCATCAACGGTATGTCCCACGAGTTCCGCACCCCGCTGGGCCACATCCTTGGGTTCTCGCAGATCCTTCAGGACACCCTCGAGGACCTTACGGAAAAGCAGGTCCATTACATAGAGAACATCCAGTCCGCCGCCTCGGGTTTGCTCGGGCTCTTCGAGAACATACTGCAGTTCTCCATACTCAAAAGCGGCGAGGCCCATGTCAAGCCCGCCACCTTTACGCCGGCCAGTCTTCTGGATAGATGCCTGGAATCCTACCAGAGCCCGGCCGCACTCAAGAGCATCACCCTCAGCCAGGAGTGCTCCGAACCCGATAGACCGGTGACCGCTGATCCGGAGATCTGTCGGAAGGCCCTCTCCTGCCTGCTCGATAACGCTGTCAAGTTCACGCCCGACGAGGGAACCGTGACCGTATCAGCCGGTGTGAGGCCCGCTCCCGACCTGCCGCCCGGCGCGGAGAGTGGCGACCTCGCCGAGACCATCGCCGACGGGTGGCTCCATATCGCGGTAGCCGACTCTGGACCAGGCATCCCCCAGGAAGATCAGGAGCGGATCTTCGGTCTCTTCGAGCAGGGAGATGCCTCGCTGACCCGCCACCATCAGGGAACCGGCCTGGGCCTCGCGCTGGCCCGAAGCCTTGCAAAGGTACACGGCGGTACCCTGGTGATCGACAGCCGGCCGGACGAAGGCAGCACCTTCACCCTCATCGTGCCACTCGCCGCCTCCTGATCCTGCGGCCGGGATCCTGCGCCTCCGGCCGTGTCAGAATAGCTTCCTGAGTAGCCCCTTCCCCTTCTCCTTCAGATTCTCCTGGGTCCCGCCCTTCTTCCCGGATGTCTCGCCTCCGCCAGGTTGCAGCTGCGCCTTCACCTGCGGGGCGTCCACCGTACCCCCGACCCGAATCCGTAACGGGATGGATGCCTCTTCCCCACCCAGCAACCCCTGTAGGGTTTGACCCAGCTGCATGCCGGCGATGTTCAGCCGCGAGGCAGGAACATCGACATCCACGGTCAGGTCCAGACTCCCGTCCAGTCCCGAAGACCCGCCGAGCCTCCAGTCCATATCCGCCGCCTTGACACTGAGCCGGTTCAGGTAGACCCGTTCGTCCGCGACGCGGAACAAGGCAAGCAGGGACCGGATGGGGATCTCGTCGAAGTTCATGAAACCCAGCTGTCCCACGCTGGAGGCCACCTGCTGCAGCAGCGGCCAGTTCACGATCTTCCCCTCGCTCACGCGGGCGCGGCCCTCCGCGCGGATCGCCTTCTGCACAAGCTCCAGGGTCGAGTCGACCGCCCCGGACATTGCGATTGACAGTCCCATCCGTCCCTGGATCGGAAGGCTCAGCTTGAGCAGCTCCGCAAGGAGCCCGTCGGCCATCACGTTGTCCACGGAAATGGCCGCCTCAACGGGCGAGGGCCCAGACTCACTGCGCGCATCGAGTTTGACCTGCCCAGTCATCTTGCCGCCCAGTACGTCGGCGGCCAGGTTCTCCAGATGCATGATGCCCTGGTCCGTCCGAAGGTCGGATCGGAGGCCCGTGAAGGGCACCCCGTCGCTCACCATCTTGCCGATGTTGAGGACTCCCTTCCCATTCATTGTCCGGACGAACCACAGCAGAGGCGAGGTCTCGTCCGGCGCCGCCGCTGCTGAGGCCGCGTGCGCGACCGACACGAATCCCCAACGGAGATCCGACCCCGATGACGCTGTTGCTGCGGGAGCCGTCACCACGACCGGCAGCATCTCATCGAGATCAAGCAGATCGGACGCCAGCTCCACCCGGTAGGCGGGTCTCGCGTTGGGCCCATGCACCGGTGCCAGCAACCCGTCGAGCATCCCCCCCACCTGTCCCGCAAGCGACAGGTCGGAGCGACCGGCCTTGAATGCCAACGTGGACAGCTTAAGAGTCTTGTTGTCCAGCTCGAGATCTGCCGTAAGCCCTTCGATCGGCACCAGGAGATCCGGCGTCTCCACCGTGCCATCCCTCAGGGCCACCTTCCCCGACAGCTGGGGGTACTGCGAGACCCGGCTTGCCGGATCCCAGGGGCCCTTCAGCGCTGCATGGACCAGAAGCTCCCCGACCAGCCCGATGCCCTCTTCCAGCAGACCCGCTCCCCTCAGATAAGCCGCTAGATCTCCCAGATTCAGCTTCTGTTCGTCCACCTCGAGAGCCAGCCGGGGGATCCCCGACAAGCCCTGAACCGAGCCGTGCGCAGACAGCTCGGCCGGTCCGAGGCCGATGCGAAGGTGCTCGATATCCAGGTTCTCGAGGTCTCGCTCTGTGGCGATTCGGTGCGA
>JASLMQ010000333.1 GCA_030746455.1 Candidatus Latescibacterota bacterium | reverse complement strand
CGAAATGTGGGGTCGACCGCTGAGCCGGTATTCGATGAGCCTCGCGAGTTTCGGTGCTACGGTGAGGAGATCGCCTTCACGATCCACGGTCCCAACGCGTGGGCCGGCGATATGAACGACGACGGGAAGCCGGATCTGCTGGGGTGCGTGGAGTGGAGCGTGTATCCCCTCTTCAGCTATGCGGCGCTGGAGATGGATGCCCACCCGGACTACGAGGTTGGCAAGGTGGTTACACAAGCGTGAACCCAAAGGGGAGGGGCCAGATGACCGAAGCGCAGCGTCGCGAGCTTCTGGACGGGAACAAGCCGGAACGGGTCTTCCACGGTGAGCCCCAACTGGGCGCGTGGTATACCGAGGAAGAGGTGGAGGCCGCCGTGAAGGCGATCCGGGACTCGATGGACTGGCACGTCGGGTTCGGGTTCATCGTGGATGAGATCGTCGAGTTCGAGAAGGCCTTTGCCCGGTACTGCGGCACCAAGTTCGCGGTTTCGCTGTGCACCGCCAGCGTGGGCCTGGACCTCGCAATGGTGTGTCTGGACCTGGAACCCGATGACGAGGTGATCTGCCCCGCGCTCAACTTCCCCGCGTCTCCCCTGTCCATTCTGGGCCAGGGCGCCAGGCTGGTGCTGTGCGAGGTCGACCGGCGCACCTTCAACTGCGATCCGGAGGATGTGGAGCGGCGCATCACACCCCGCACGCGTGCCATCTACCCCGTACATATGAACGGACTTTCGGCTCCGATGGATGATCTCCTGGACATCGCCGAAAGGCATCCGCATCCAAAGCACGGACCGCTGAAGGTGATCGGCGACGCGGCGCGCGCGTGCGGCGGGGGATACAAGGGAACGAAGATCGGCAAGAAGGGCTGGATGAACGTGTTCAGCCTGCACACGATGAAGCTGATGACGACGCTGGGCGAAGGGGGATTGGTGACGACGGACGATGCGGAATTGGCGAAACGCCTGCGGAGTGTGCGGCAGTGGGGCGGAGAGACACAGAGCTGGGGTACCAGCTACAAGCTGACCAAGGTGCAGGCGGCGGTGGGGAGCGTGCAGATCCGACGGCTGGACGAGATGATCGCGCTGCGGCGGCAGCGCGCGTACGAGCGTCTGGCCTTGCTGGAGGGAATCCCTGAGGTCACACCGCCGTACGAGCCGCCTGATAGCGAGCACACCTTCTACCTGTTCACGCTCCTGGTTCCCGAGGATTGGACCGGGGAGAAGCGCGACAGGCTGTGCACGATGCTGCGCGACGACTACGGGGTGGGAACGTGCATCGCCAATCCGCCGGTGTGGCAGGGCCGTCCCTTCATCGAGAAGCATACCCAGGGACAGCCGGAGACCCTCCCGGTCTCGGTCGGGCTGGGCCGGCGCCTGTTCTGTGTGTCGCTACATCCTCAGATGACCGAGGAACAGAACGCCTATGTCGCCGCCGCCCTCTGGGAGTCGGTGGAGCGAGTGAGGAAGGAATGAGGTCGAGCGGGGGGTGAGAGGAGCCACAATGTCCGGACACAGAAAGATTCTCGTTACTGGCGGTGGCGGCGCCATCGGCAGCCGGCTGCTGCCGTACCTTGCCGAGATGGCCGACGTGGTATCTCTCGACCTGCGAGACGTCGGGGGCGTGGCCCGGTCCCTCACCGGGAGTGTGACCGATCCCGATATCGTCCTGGATGCGGCGGAAGGCGCCGATGCTGTGCTGCACATGGCCTACGCGCACCGGGACCCGGAGGACCTTGCCGGGCAGGTAGAGGTCAATATCAAGGGCGCGGTGAACGTCCTTGAGGCCTGCGTTGCCCACCGCATACCACGGGTTGTGTTCGCTTCGACGGTCATGACGGTGTGGGGGGATGCAGAGACGCCCACGCAGCCGGCCTATCACAACTTTACGCCGGTGAACTTCTACAGCTATACCAAGTGCTGTCAGGAGCTGCTGGCCGAGATGTACACCCGGCAACACGACTTCCTCTCCGCCATCTGCCTGCGCATCGGGGCGCCGAAGGAAGTCGAGGCGAGCCCGACGCGGCTCGGCCCGCAGTTCGGCATGGCTCGTGATGCAGAGGTACTGGTGCCCTACGACGACCTGTGCGAGGCCTTCCGTCTGGCGTTGCTCGAGACGCAGGGGGTGAAGTACTCGACGCTGTTTCTCACGGGTGACTATGGCGGCGATCACTATCACTCACAGGTCACGAGAGAGACCCTTGGACTGGAGCAGCGGTGGCGGATCCGCCCCGATCCCGAGGAGGAAGGGGTCTACACGGCATCTCTACGCAGTTGAAGCGCGCTTCCCAAATATGCCTGGATACGGAGGTACCACCCATGCCTACGGTTCGCGACAAGCTATGGATCTTCACCTGCGTGGCGGGATCAGACAATCCGTCCCTGGAGAAGGGTGGGTTCCCGGAGGGATCCCGCATGACGCCCGCGGAGGGTGCCTTCTACCTCGGCGTGCCCAATCTGCAGATGATCCGCTGGGAGGGCCTTCCCGCGTATCCGTACGATCAGTACGCCGAGGCCTTCTCCCCGTTGAAGCAGGTGGTGTGGTCCATCGTGGGCAGTGGCGGCCGTGAGGACGAGGAGGAGCTGGAACGGGTCCTCGAGCTTGCCGAGAGATATCCCAATGTGACCGGGATCTACATGGACGACTTCATCCGGAAGGAGGGAGAGGGGGTGCTGACCCCGGAGGACCTCAAGGGAATCCGTCCTCGTCTGAAGGTCGGCGGCCGGCGCTTGGACCTGTGGGTGGTCGTGTACATCCGTCAGCTCGACCTGCCCATCTTCCCCCTGGTCGAGCAGTGCGACATCGTGAACCTGTGGACCTGGAACTCCGAACAGCTCGTCGGTCTGGCGAAGAACCTGGATCGTCTCGAGAAGCTGAAGCCAGGCGGACGGGTCTCGCTCGGATGCTACCTGTGGGATTTCCACAATGCCCGGCCCGTGTCCGTGAAGGACATGGAGCACCAGTGCGGTCTCGGCCTCAAGTGGCTGCAGGAGGGGCGGATCGAGAGCATGTCGTTCCTGGCGAACACGGTGATGGACATCAAGACAGAATCCCCGGCGTGGACCCGCGATTGGATCCAGGAAGTGGGTGATATCGAGGTCTGACCCCAATAGGTCAGAACCCGGGAACTACGAAAGACGCGAAAAGCGCGAAAACTGCCAGATCCAGGATGCGGGCAGGCCCTGACCTCGGACTAGAAGTGGTGGCGTGCTGGAGCCAAGCCCGAGCGTAAGGTGGAACCTGGTACCTCGGGTGCCTTGAGATCGTGGTCCCGCCGCTATCGAGAATCCAGGCTGATTGCGGAGCCTCAGCCCTCATTGGAGACCCTATGATCAAGATCGTCAAACCTGCCGACCGCGACCTGCAGGACCTGGATCTGCCGGGTATCTCCGCCAGGGCATCCGATCCCATCGTCGCGGAGAACGGCAGCCTTTCCGCCGGTTTCTCGGAGTACACAGCGCCCGGGCGCCTCGAGTGGACCTTCGACTACAACGAGGTCTTCTACATGCTCGAGGGCGCGCTCGAACTCCACGTCGACGGGTCTGACCCCGTCCGGTTCGAGTCTGGGGACCTTGGGTACATAGAGAAGGGCACGCCGACGACCATCGTCATCCCTCAGCGTGCCCTCTTCGTCCACGTCACGCATCCTGCCTGGCGCGACACCCTCGAGTAAGCTCAACGGCTGTAGGTGCTGCGCATCAGTTCCCGATGGGCTCGGCGACGTGCCGGAAGGTCTCGCGCAGGCGGTGGATCGCTTGCGATGGGAGCGGACCCTCCTCGAGGAACGCCACGTCATGCTCCAGCTCGCCGACGTCCAGCGTCCCGCACATCACGGTTGTTACCCCCGACGTGTAGGCACAATAGCGGTAGGCCGCCTCGACGAGTGAGCCGGCGATACCGTCCGCCACCAGCCAGCCAAGGGGATCCGCATTTTCCGCGGCCGGCCCACGCACAAGTCCTTTCTCGGCCAGCTCGTCGAGTACTTCACGCAGACGCTCGGGATCCCAGAACAGGTTCCGCACGGTGAAGATGTTGACCACGCCGATGCCGTGTTCGCTGCAGTGGGGCAGCACGACGTCCTGCGCCGACTGGTTGATCATGTTGTGCGCGACCATCGCAACGTCCAGCACCCCGGTCGGCAGCATTTGCTCGAGCCACTGGTGCGCGCCGTCGGAGACCGACCACTCGGTGGAGCCCAATGCGCGGATCTTCCCGCTCTGCTTGAGCGCCTCGAGCTCCGGTATGTGCCGGTCCATCACGACCGGGAAGTGCTTGAGGTCGGCCGTGATCAGCAGCACGTCGATGTAGTCCAACCCTAGCCGCTGAAGGCTCCGGTCGATGTTGGCGGCGACGTCATCCGGCGCCACGTAGAGCTCGTTGTCCTCCCCCGCAGGCGCCAAGCCCAGCTTCGTCGATACCACGATCTCCTGTCGCGGCAGCGGCTCGAGCGCCCGGCCGAGAATGGCTTCGCTTTCCATGTAGCCCGGGGCCGTGTCGAACAGGTTTACGCCCAGGTCGAAGGCCCGGTGGAGGAGGCCGATCATCTCGCTTTCCGGCCGACCGGACTTCTGCCCGAGTGGATCGTGCCCTCCGGTACCCATCCCCAGCATGGAAACGCGGAGGCCCGTTCGTCCGAGATGGCGATACCTCAAAGCGATCTCCTTCAGATGATCCCGATGCCCCCGTCCGGGCTCGCGACGACGCGGCGGTCGAACGGCTTGTAGGGGTATCGGGCGGCCGCCTCTTCGTCGAGCTCGATGCCCAGGCCCGGCTTGTCACTCAAGGTGAGGTAGCCGTCCTCGAGCTGCGGCAGCTCGCCGAAGAGCTCCTGGAAGAAGGCCGATCGGGGATCCGCGTTGCACTCCTGGATCAGGAAGTTCGGACAGCATGCGTCGAGATGGCAGCAGGCCAGGAGCGAGACCGGACTGCCGACGTGATGGGGGGCGATCTGGATTTCGTACATCTCGGCCACGGCGGCCCACTTGAGCGTCTCCAGGATGCCGCCGTTGCAGGCCGGCTCGGGCTGGATGATGTGGAGGGCCTGCCTTGCGAGCAACTGTCTCAACAGAGAACGGCTCGTGCACCGCTCCCCGGCCGCGATGGCCACGGCTGTCTTGTCCTTCACCTCTCTCAGGCCTTCCACGTTGGCCGTGGGAACGGGCTCTTCCAGAAAGAGCGGGTTGAGCGGCTCCACCGCCCGGGCGAACTCGATGGCCCGAGAGGGGGAGACATCCATGCCGTGGTAATCCAGACAGATATCGACGCCCTCGCCGACGGCCTCGCGAACGGTCCGCACGCGATCGATGCTCTCGTCCAGTATCTGCCGCGGGCCCCTGCCCTCGAAGTCATCCGGCTGCGGAATGAACTTCACGGCTGAAAAGCCCTGTTCGACAACTGCACCCACTCCGTCCATGAGCGGCTCGTCGCTGCCGGTGTTGGCACTGAGCTGGGTCAGGGTGTTGCTGGCATACACGCGCACGCGGTCGCGGAACGGACCTCCCAGCATCTTGTAGACCGGAAGACCGCAGGACTTTCCGGCAATGTCCCACATCGCCTGTTCCACCGCGCTGAGCGCGGCCTGGGTCGCCGTGCCCAGCGGGTAGCGCGAACCATGGACGTAGGCGTACCAGTTGCGCAGGATCTCGGTGGGATCCCTGCCCACGAGCCAGCGCGCGTACTCGCCGACTGCGGCTTCGGTGGTTCGCGCCTTGCCCGTGCGGAAGGCCTCGCCCACGCCCTCGATGCCGGCGTCCGTGTAGACCTTCACGAAGACGTAGTTGGGCAGCCAGCCCGACCCGTATGTACTCCTGGTTCCATCGTTCACCAGGATCACCTTGATGTCGGAGATCTTCATAGTCGCTTGCTCCTTCAACTTGCAGGGCATCATTCGGGGTGCTCGTCGATGCTCGCTTCGCTGTAGAGCTCACGCCTGTGGCTGCTGGTCCCCATCCACAGTCGTGGCGTTGTACCACTCCTGGAAGAGCGTACACCGGTTCTCATCGTCCAGGTGAACCATGAAGATACCCTCGTACCGGTTGGGTTCGCCTGGAGCCAGGTCCTTGATCTTCAGGTAGAACCTGGCCAGGCCGTATCTCTCGGTGACCGCCAGGATATCGTATCGGTAGTGGATGTCCTCCTGGCGGGACAGCGCATTCCTGTGGTGCAGGTAGATGGCATCCACTCCGCGGCACGGCTCACTGTATGGCCCCCACCAGTAGACCCCGTCCTCAGCGAAGAGATTCCTAATCGCCTCCGCGCTCCGTTTCTCCTGGGGCCGTAGGTACCGCTCGAGCCATTCTCTGAAGTCCGATTCGGTCATGGTGCGGTCCTCGATCAGCGACCTCTGGGTAGGGTCCCCTGAACGGATTCGGTGGATTGCCTGTCTGGATCGGTCAGGCGATCAGACGCATCCAGATGCATCTTCCGTGCTACTCGCGCCACTGTCCCTTGCTTGACCGGCGCTACCACACCGCTTTGACCCTTTCGACGATCTTCCGCGTGGAAAGGCCGTACTGATCCACGAGCCACTCGTGGCTACCGACCTCGGTCACATATCTGTCGGGGAGGCCGAGCCGCAGAAACCGTTTCGGGACTGCGCAGGCGTCACAGAGCGCTTCCGCGACGGCCCCCGCAAGGCCTCCGATGATCTGGTGCTCCTCGACGACGACGATGCCGCCGGTCTCGTTCGCGGCGGCGACGACCGCCTCTTCGTCGAGCGGCTTGACGGTGTGCATGCTGATGACCCGACAGGACATGCCGGCCGCAGCGAGCTCGTCGGCCGCGGGGATTACCTGGTTGCCGATGGTTCCGGTGAAGATGAACGTCAGGTCCTCGCCGTCTCGCACCTGGATCGACTTGCCGAATTGGTAGTCGATGGCGTCGTGGTGGACGGTCGGTTTCTGCTTGTAGCCGCAGCGGTAGTACACGGGTCCTTCGTAGTCGATCATGGCCCGTGTGGCGGCCCGGGCCTCGACGAAGTCGCACGGGCAGACCACCACCATGTTGGGGAGCGCCCGCATGATGGCGATGTCTTCCGTGGCCTGATGGGAGACCCCCAGCGCGCCGTAGGCGAGTCCGCCGCCGATGATGACGATCTTCACGTTCGCATCGTGATAGCAGACGTCATTCCGGATCTGCTCGAGCGGACGGAGCGTGGGGAAGTTGGCGATGGAGTAGGTGACGGCGATGTTGCCTTCCATGGCGACACCACAGGCGACTCCGGTCATGTTCTGCTCGGCCACACCCACGTTGAAATAGCGTTCCGGGAAGGCCTCGGCGAAGGGCTCGATTTCGCCATAGCCGATGTCCGCCAGGATCAGGAAGATGCGGTCGTCTTCTCGGGCCAGCTCCAACAGCACCTCGTTGAATACGGTTCTCATGCCTCCACCCCCAGCTCCTCGAGCGCCGCGGCGAGCTCTTCGTCGTTGACCGATCCGTAGTGACAGGCGACGGTGTGTTCCATCCAGCTGATGGGCTTGCCCTTGGTTGTCCGGGCGTGGATCCACGATGGTCTGCCCGCTTGCAGCGGGATCGCGCTCAGGGTCTCCTCGATCTGGCCGTAGTCGTGGCCGTCTATCGCGCGGAACGACCATCCGAAGTCGCGCACCTTGGCCTCGAAGGGCTCCATCTCGATGACGTCTTCCATGTGCCCCAGGGCCTGGACCCGGTTGTAGTCGACGACGACGCTGAGGTTGTCGAGGCCGTGCTGGGCGGCGAACATGACGGCTTCCCAGGTCGAGCCTTCGTTGCAGTCGCCATCGCTCATGAGGCAGATGACACGGTGTGGCTTCTCCCGGTACCTGGCGGCCACGGCCATGCCCACTGCCACCGGCAGACCGTGGCCCAGCGATCCAGTCGAGAACTCCACACCGGGGACGTGGTGGCTGATGTGACCGGACAGCTTGCCCCGGTCTAGGTAGTATCCCTCCATCCAGTCCTCGGGGAAGAAGCCGAGCTCGGCCAGCGTTGCGTAGACCGCGCCCCCTCCGTGGCCCTTGCTGAGGATGAACCGGTCGCGATCGGGCCAGTCGGGTTTCGCCGGGTCTACGTTGAGGATCTTGAGGTAGAGCACGGCGAGGAGGTCGGCCATGGAGAGCATGCTGCCCACGTGGCCGCTCTTGCCGCGGTGCGTCATGCGCAGGCAGTGGGCCCGCACCTTGGTCGCGAGGGCTTCGTATTCGTGGAATCTCGATTCGTCTGCCATTGAGTCCTCCGAAACGTCAGGACCTGGGAACTACGAAAAGCGCGAAAGACGCGAAAACTTCAACAGCCAGGATGGAAGAAGACGGGGGTGTTGCCTCACAGCAGGTGACATATGGTATCCAACCCTGAGCGTTGGGTGGCATTGGGGCTAGAACTGGAATTGGGATGTTGCGGCCGTGATGGCGCGGTCCATCTGGCCGAGCATGAAGTCCGCTTCCTCGCGGCTGATGATCAGGGACGGCGCGATGACGAGGATGTCCCCGTTGTTCCGCAGGATCATCCCGTTTTCGTAACACCAATCGCGGATCCAGGTGCCAGCACCGAGATCGGGGTCCAACGCGGTGTCCGAGTCGCGGTCGGCCACAAGGCAGACGGCCCACAGGAGCCCCAGGCCGCTGATCTGTCCCACCACGGCGTGCTTCGCCTGGATCGCGTCGAGCCCCTGCTTGATGTAGTTCCCGACCTCTGCGGCATTGGCCACCAGGTTCTCACGCTGGATGATGCGGATGTTCTCCAGCGTCGCGGCGCAGGCGACCGTGTGCCCGCCGTAGGTGCTCCCAGAGCGCAGCTCGGTGCCGGGACCCTGTCGGAACACGTCGGCGATACGCGGCGTGGTCACGGCGGCTCCCAGCGGGATGAACCCACCCGAGAAGCCCTTGCCTATGGTCATGATGTCGGGGGTCACGTCCCAGTGCTCGCAGGCGAACCACTTTCCGGTCTTGCCGAACCCGGTCTGGATCTCGTCGAAGATGAGGACGATGCCGTGGCGGTCACAGAGCTCTCGCACGCCCTGGAGGTAGCCCTCCGGCGGTACGGGGAACCCGGTGTTCGAGCCCGGGATGGGGTCCATGATGAGACCGGCGATCGTTTCGGGACCTTCGTAGTCGATGATCTCCTCGAGCTTCTCCAGGCAGACGCGCCCATATGCCGCTGAATCCATGTCCGCTGGACAGTCGCGCTCCCTCGCGGCAGGGGCGAAGATCGCGCCCGGCATGAGCGGCTCGAAGTATTCCCGGAACCAGCGCAGGCCCGTGACGGCCGAGCCGCCCAGGGTGGTCGCGTGGTAGGAATCGTGTCTGCCGATGAACTTGTAGCGATGGCGGTCGCCGCGCTCCACGTGGTACTGGCGGGCCATCTTGAGCGCCGTTTCGTTGGCCTCCGATCCGCTGTTCACGAAGAAGCTCACCTCGAGCTCGCCCGGCATGATCTCGGCCAGCTCGCGGGCCAGGTCGATCAGAGGGATCGTGAACGTGTCCACGTAGTTCGGGAAGAACTCGAGTCGGCCCATCTGCTCGGCCACGACATCCGTCACCTCGGAGCGACAGTGGCCACAGACGGTCGTAAGGAGGGTGGCGAAGGTGTCCAGGTACTTGTTGCCGTCGCAGTCGTAGACATAGCACCCTTCGCCGCGCGTGAAGATCTTGGGGCCCTTCTCCAGCTCCGCGTTGCTGGCGAAGTGGGGAATGACGTACCTGAGCGCGTCCTCCCGGAGTCTGGTCTGCTCGGCCTCGGTCCAGGTCTG
>JASLMQ010000332.1 GCA_030746455.1 Candidatus Latescibacterota bacterium | reverse complement strand
CGGGTGGCGAAGGAGATTTCGTCCTGGAGCCGGTTGCGTACCTCCAGGTAGATGCGCTTGAGCTGGCGGATGTTGCGCACCCGAAGCACGGCGGTGTAGACCCTGTAGAACTCGCGGTGCCTGCGGTGGTAGCCCAGCAGGTCGGGATCGGAGGGTCGCAGTACGGCCACAAGGCGCTGGAGGTTGGTGTCCAGCAGGTCCGAGTCCTCCTCGCTGCGCACGTTGAAGTCCTGCATGGCACGCTCGGTGGTGGCGATCAGCTCGGCCTCGCGTCCGTCAGGAAAATGCTTCTTGAGGTCCCGTATGATGCCCTTCCACTGGCTGGTGTAGAACTGCGCGAGGGCGGCCACGTGTTTGTCGTGGAACTCGGCGAAGACGTCCTCGGAGAGGTCGCGCTCGGCCTCGTAGACCCGGTCGGTCAGGAGGTCGTTGAGGTTGTCCAGGATCAGGTCGAGCTCGCCCGACCCGAAGATGTCGGCGATCTCCGGGTGGTTGATGAGGGCGTATTCGATCGCGTGGTCGGCCAGGTGATCCACAACGGCGTCGGTCCGGTGCTTCATCCTCACCCGGAGCAGGATGGGGAAGACCACCTGGGGCACCGGCCGATACGCGGAGTCGAACTCGTAGTCGATCGCGTCGAGAAGGGCATCGGCCCGGGCCTCCAGGGTGCTGTGGGCGGTCACGTCGATCCCGAGGGCCTCGGACAAGCCGTTGACCAGGCGCTGACGCTCCCGTTTGGCCAGGATATCGGGGGAGAGCAGCAGCCGCAGACGTTCCTCACGTGCCGACGCCTGGGGCAGATCCTCGATCAGGGCCCGGATCCGCTGGCGGTCGACGGTGCCGACCTCCTCGATCCGGTCCCCGGTGATGGTGAACGCCTTGCAGTAGGGCATCAGGGGTGGGAAGAGGTGCCTCCTGGCCTCCTCGATGTGCTTGAGGTACCGGGTGCGGTCCGGCATCCGCGTGCTCTGCTTGAGCAGATAGAGGTAGTAGATCTCCACGTCCTGCGGATCCGACATGTCCAGCTGCGCGCCCGCCATCAGCTCTCGCAGGCGCGAGAGGAGCACGTGGCGGGGGATCTGCTTCTCCAACCGCACGAAGTGCTCCAGGAACCGGGGATTCTCGCGGGAGACCAGGGACATGAAGTCCGCGTCGTCGAAGATGTTCTTCTGCACCGCCATCTGGAGGAAGTGCAGTCGGGTGCCTTCGACGGCGCCTTCCAGGACCTCGGCCAGCTGGACCAGGTGCCATTCCCGCGGGTAGAGCTGGCTGATCTGGTCGTAGAAGACGATGGCCCTGCGCTTGTCCCAGGGAGACAGGTCCTCCAGCCTCTGAATCTCCGGCTCTCCCAGATAATGGCCCAGCATGCCCAGCATCGAGGGGTCGTTCAGGGAGAAGGATCTTCCGTAGACGCCCTCGAGCCGATGGGGCAGCTCGGCGAAGTCGACCTCCGTCGTGGTGTCGTGTCTGTTGAACATCCGCCGGACGAAGGCATCGTATTCCGCGTCGATCGAGAGCCTGCTGATCACCTCGGCGAGCGCGGGCTGACCGATCGCGTCCAGGGCCCACTCCACCAGACTGCGGTTCCGGCAGAGGTAGGGGTTGAGCAACAGTTCGATCAGGATCGGGATGCCCTGGACCATCCGGTGGGTGCCCACGAAGTGGACGGCGGTCTCCTGGACCCCGGGCTGGCGGCTCTTCAGGTTCTGCAGGATCCTTCCGGCGACCTGGGTGGTGCGATCCGGGTCGATGAAGGCGACCGCGATCTTCTGTGTGGCGGCCCCGTCGTGGGTGAAGATCCACTCGAGCATCTCGGGGAGGATGCGGTCTTCCTCGAGCAGGAGCTGGAGGATCCGCTGGCGGATGAGGATCCAGCGCGCGCCTTCGTCGCCACGGCTTCGTCCGTTGATGATGCGACCCGACCCAGACGCGAACGTCCGTTCCCATCCCGCGCGGTTCCGATTGCAGAAGGCGACGGTGAGGGCGTGGATGGTGTCGTCCAGGTTTGCGCGGAAGAACCGGATCAGTGCGTCGGCGAAGGTGGCCGAGCTGCTCTGAAGGCCCAGAATGAGGATCCGGAGAAGGCGTGCCTTGACCACGACGCGCCGCTCCTTCTGAAATATCTCCTCCAGGAACCGGAGGGCGTTGACCCGGGCCGTCTCGTCGCCTCCTCGGTCGATTACGCCCTGGGCCACCTCGATGAGGGGCTCCAGGGGGCGCACGTCCGCGAGATTGGAGGCCAGATGCACCAGGGACGCGGTGAGATCTCGGAGTACCTGTGGGATCTGGTCGAGCCGCAGGCAGCGCCCATAGGCTTCCAGCAGGGCATAGAGGAGTTCTCGGTCTCCGATGCGGGGCGCAATCGCCGAGAGGTGATGGAGCGCGTGGACGGCGTTCGTCCCCTCGCGGGTGTGAACGGTTCGCGCCAGCTCGATCTTCTCCCGGAGCACCTCTTCGGTGAGCGGGATCTGCTTCCTCGCATCCGTGAGGTTCCCGATGGGCTCCTCTCCGTATACGGCACGGAGCTCGAGGTCGTCCTTGTGGAGCTCGAGGGCCCGCTCGGCCGTGGCCACCATCCAGTTGGTCTGGCCCAGCAGGTCCTGAATCCAGAGGTGCTCGTGGGAGGTGTGGGGGTAGCGGCTGCAGGAGCAGAAGTCCACCACGCTGGCCCCCAGAGGCGACAGACAGATGGTGTCGCCGCCGACATAGCCCTGGTCCTCGAAGAGGACCGTGGGGCTGAGACCGCAGTCCTGCGCGGCCTGGCGTACGACCGGCACCAGGGGGTGTCCCGGGAGCATGTGGAGGACGGCCATGTGGGCCGTTTCATCCCGCCCGACCCGAACGGGCGGGTCCATGCTCAGGACGAGATGGATGCCGTTCAGGATGCTGGCCGGAACCTGCTTGATGCCGCGGAACCCGATCTCTTCCTGCACGGTGAAGAGCACGCGGATCGGTCCGTGGGGGACCTGCGTGCCCCGGATGTACCCCAGCGTGGCGAGGATAGCGGCGATGCCGGCCTTGTCGTCGGCGCCCAGACTGTTCGACCCGTCGGTACGGATCTCGCCGGATTCCCCGAACACGGGCACGACAGGAAACCGGTCCCCGGGATAGACGCAGTCCATATGGGCCGTGAAGAGGAGCCCGGGGGCCTGGTCGGACGTGGCCGGAAAGGTGGCCACGAGGTTGCCGATGGGATCGGTGGTGATGCCGTCCGGCGAGAGGGACTGGAGCTCTGCGGATAGGTAGGAGGCGACTTCCGTCTCGCTGCCCGAGGGACTGGGTAGGCGGACCAGCTCGATGAAGGTGTTTAAAAGGGGGATGGGATCGGTCCAGCAGGGCAGCCCGGCGCAGAGGGATTCGAAGGCGGCCTGGCCGATTTCCCGATCTCGGGCCGCGCGCCCGGGACGGAGGTTGACCAGGGAGTCGATCCCTCGGCCCTTCAGGCGGCCCTCGGCGGCCAGCAGCCGGAGCTCCTCGTGCGAGTAGGATCGTATGGGGAGCTTTTCGGCCGACACCGGTCATCCCTCGATCTGGGGGGGGTGCGCGACCCGATGGCGCCCGGCGGCCGGTAACTGGGATCGTTGGTCACGAACCGTCCCACACGCGGCATCCGGGTGACGCCCGTGGGCAGGAAGCCGACCTGCTTCACCTCTCCTGTCTGGTAATGGGTGACCGCGAAGACCAGGGGAGGAGGGGATCCGGCGTTGTGGGCCAGGGCCTCGAGCGTGACCCGCACGATGCCGTAGACGTCGTCGTCGAGGCGGCCTCGGGCCTCCTGGGCCTGGCGGGCGATGTCCGCCACAAAGGAGCGTGCGGCGCCTCGCAGGCCCCGCAGCCCGGCAATGACGAGCCGCTTCTCCTCCCGGGTGAGGGAGGTGTCGGGCCGTCGACGCTGTGGCAGTCTTTCCTCGGGCACGGAGCGGCTTTTCCTCATCGGTGGTTGGGGCACAAGGGCTTGCGTTAAATATGGAGACCCCGGCAGCCAAAGTCAAGGCCACTCCCCTCCAGGTGGCACGGCGGGATCCGCATTGGGGCTTGACCCGCCGTGCCAGGCACCGTATTATGCGGACCGAGGAGACGCTCGCACAGACGTGGGACCGATCCGCGTGCACCGGACCGGGCTGTGGTGGCCTGCCGGGCGGGCTCTCGTGATCTGATATGCAGCAGGAGACCTCGCGATGAAGATGGCTGTAGAAGACGTGCGGGACCTCTCGAAGGGTATTCTGACCGCTCGGGGAATGGGCGAAGACGATGCACACATCGTGACCGACTGCCTCCTGGAGGCGGAGCTGAGGGGACGGCCCACCCACGGCCTGATCCGGCTGCCGCAAATCTCCGAGCGCGTCGCCGGGGTGTCGCGCCGACCGATGCGTCTCGCCCGCGAGGGCGGGGCCTATGCACTGGTCGACGGGCAGGAGAATCTGGGCTACCTGGTGGCCCACCGGTGTGCGCGACTGGCGGTTGGGAAGGCCGACGGCACGGGGGTCGGGGTGGTGGGCGCGCACAACACGAGCCACTGCGGGATGTTGGGCTACTACGCGTCGATGGTGGCCGACGCGGGCATGGTGGGCCTGGTGATGTGCGACACGAGTCCCCGTACCGTCCCCTGGGGGGGCACCGAGCCGGTACTGGGAACCAACCCGATCTCGGCGGCCTTCCCCGCTGGAAAGGGCCAGGTCCTGGTGGATCTGTCGACCTCGGCGATTACGAACGGGCAGCTCAGGCTGGCCGCCCAGGAGGGTCGATCGATTCCGGAGGGCTGCGCCATCGGGCCCGACGGGCGTCTGACGACCGATCCGGCCGAGGCCAGGAAGGGGTCGGTGCTGCCCTTTGGGGGGCACAAGGGCTACGCCCTGTCGGTGATGGTGCAGATCTTCTCCGGCGCATTGGTCCGGGGCGCGCCGGTGCCCGACTCCGGCGGGAACTACGGGATCTTCATGCTGGCCATCTCGCCGTCGGTCTTTATGGATTCCGAGACGTTCCAGGAGGCGGTCGCAGAGCTCGTGGACCGGCTCAAATCGGCGGACCGGGCCGAGGGGGTCAGCGAGATCCTTGTCCCCGGGGAACGCGCCTTCCGCGATCGCGAGATCCGCGCGCGCGAGGGAATCGAGGTCGACGAGGTCCTTCTCGAGGCCCTCAAGAGGCTGTGAAAGGGCCGGAATACCACCGTTTTCGCTTGACAGCACCCAGGGGTTTGCATACCTTTTCGGCGCCAAGCAAGGGTAGAGGCGCAGTTCTTCATGACTAACCGGTGGGAGGAGGTGGAGCCGCACCCGCCGGATGAAAGGGAAGGCCTGCCGAAGCCCGTGCCTCGTTCCACCACGGGGATGGGCTGGTTCTGCGGATAAGATCCGCTGAACTGTCACGGGGCATACAGGCCCCGTGGAGCGCTCTCTTGCACGCATGTGACCCACGCTACGACTGCCTTCTGTAGCCGGCGATGCCTCTGCCCCTTGGACGCCGGCTACTTCTATGTCGTCTCTCACGGACTCGAGGTTCCCCCATGGGGCTCGGTGCGTCCGGGGAGATCGACGTCGTGGGACGGTTCGACGTTGGGTCGCGATCCGGAGGAGGTCCTGCATGTTCAGTGGTTGCTACACCGCGTTGATCACGCCCCTGGCACCCGACACCTCGATCGACCAGGCGGGCCTCGAGAAGCTGGTCGAGTTCCAGGTTACCGAGGGCATTGGCGGGGTCCTTGCCGTGGGGACAACGGGCGAAAGCCCCACTCTCGATTGGGACGAGCACAACCTGGTGACCGACAGGGTCTGTGCGCTGGTGAAGGGACGCTGTCGGGCCATTGCGGGCACCGGCAGCAACTCCACGGAGGAGTCGCTCAAGGCCACCGAGCACGCGGCCCACGCGGGCGCTGATACCGCCCTGCTGGTGGATCCGTACTACAACGGGCCGAGTTCGCTGGAGATCCGAAAGGAATACGTCGGGCCGATCGCGGAGGCCTTCCCCGAGCTGCAGATGATCCCCTACGTGATCCCCGGTCGATCCGGGTGCAAGCTGGAGCCGGAGGACCTGGCCCTGCTCCACGGGGAATACAAGAACGTTCGAACCGTCAAGGAGGCCACGGGCGATCTGGACAACATGGCCCGCACACGCACGTGCTGCGGGGACGATTTTGACATCCTTTCGGGGGATGACGACAAGACCTACGAGATGATGACCGACGAGCGGATCGGGGCCTCGGGGGTGATCTCGGTGATGTCCAACGTGGCCCCGGGTCCGATCACCCGGTTCTCGGCGGCACTGAACGAGGGGAACCGGGAGGAGGCGGATCGCCTGGCGGCGGCTCTCAAGCCGCTGTTCGGGATGGTGACGGTGATGTCGGAGGCGGACACGCCCCACGGGAAGACACCGGTGAAGGCGCGTAATCCACTGCCCATCAAGACCTTGATGAACATCCTGGGTATGCCCGCTGGGCCGTGCCGCAGGCCGCTGGGCAAGATGAACCGCGCGGGACTCGAGACGGTGCTGGGGATCGCCCGGACGGTGCAGTCCGAGAACCCCGAGATCTTCGCGCCCATCGAGAGCGCCTTCGGGGTCGACATCGCCGCCCGGCTGGCTGATTCGTCGGTGACGGAGGGTCTCGCCTACACGGACTGATCTCGAAAACGCCCTATCTCGCTCCCTTCTGTGGAGTGGACATTCATCCAGACCGGCCGGGGCAGGGCGCCGGCCAAAATAAAAGAAAGGTTACAGAGCGATGCAGAACAGCCAAGCGCCCACAGCGCACCCGAAGCTTCTCGAGTGGGTAGCCGAGGTCGCTAAGATGTGCCGGCCCAAGGAGATCATCTGGTGCGACGGATCGCAGGCCGAATACGACCGTCTGATGGACCAGATGGTTGCGTCGGGAACTGCCACCCCTTTGAAGAACCGCCCCCAGAGCTACCTCTTCCGCTCCGACCCGTCGGATGTCGCCCGGGTCGAGGACCGGACCTACATGAGCGCGGCCAGCGAAATCGAGGCGGGGCCGACGAACAACTGGGTCGATCCCGGCGAGTTGAAGAAGACGATGACCGGCCTGTACGACGGGTGCATGGCAGGTCGGCCGATGTACGTGATTCCCTTCTCGATGGGACCGATCGGCTCTCCCATGGCCAAGGTGGGCATCGAGATCTCGGACAGCCCCTACGTAGTGTGCAACATGCACATCATGACGCGCGTGGGCACGCGAGTGCTCGAGGCCCTCGGCGACGACGGTGAGTTCATCCCGTGTCTGCACTCCATCGGCGCGCCGCTGAAGGAGGGCGAGGCCGATGTGCAGTGGCCGTGCGCGCCCATCGAAAGCAAGTACATCAGTCACTTCCCCGAGGAGAACCTGATCTGGTCGTACGGATCGGGCTATGGGGGCAACGCCCTTCTCGGCAAGAAGTGCCTGGCCCTGCGGATCGCGTCCACCATGGCTCGCCGGGAAGGCTGGATGGCCGAGCACATGCTAATCCTCAGGATGACCAACCCCGAGGGCAAGCGATTCCATATCGCTGCCGCCTTTCCTTCCGCGTGCGGCAAGACCAACCTCGCCATGGTCCAACCCAGCATACCCGGCTGGCGGGCCGAGTGCATCGGTGACGACATCTCATGGATGAAGATCGGCCCGGACGGGCGTCTGTATGCCATCAACCCGGAGAAGGGGTTCTTCGGGGTGGCGCCCGGTACGTCCTACGACTCGAATCCCATGGCGATGGACACGCTGAAGGAGAACAGCATTTTCACCAACTGTGCCCTCACGGATGAGGGTGACGTCTGGTGGGAAGGGATGACCGACGCACCCCCGCCCCACGCGGTGGATTGGCGCGGGGACGACTGGGCGCCGTCGAATGAGGAGCCCGCCGCGCACCCCAACGCGCGTTTCACGGCCCCAGCACGCCAGTGCCCGGTGATCTCGTCGGATTGGGAGAACCCCAACGGCGTACCGATCGACATCTTCGTCTTCGGCGGACGGCGAAGCCAGGTGGCGCCCCTGGTTCTGGAGTCGTTCGACTGGGACCACGGCGTCTACCTCGGTGCATCCGCTTCCTCGGAGACGACCGCGGCCAACATCGGCGCCGTCGGGGCCCTGCGATACGACCCGTTCGCCATGCTGCCGTTCAGCGGCTACAACATGGGCGATTACATCGGGCACTGGCTCGCGATGGGGGACCGGCTTGGCGAGAACGCGCCCCGCATCTTCAGGGTGAACTGGTTCCGCAAGGGCCCCGATGACCGGTGGCTGTGGCCGGGGTTCGGCGAGAACGCGCGCGTCCTCAAGTGGATGTGCGAGCGCGTGGCCGGTTCCGCCGGCGCGCGGGAGACCGCCGTCGGTCGGATGCCCGAGTCAGGCGTCCTGGACCTGACCGGCTTAGACCTGCCGAACGAGGACCTCGAAGAGCTGTTCGCCGTCGACACCGATGCGTGGCGGAGGGAGACGGCCGAGCTGCGCGAGTACTTCGCCCAGTACGGGGACAGGCTACCGGCCCGACTGAAAACGCAGCTGGAGGCACAGGCGTCGCGGCTTGAGGGGGCTGACTGAGGCTGGGAGATGCAGGAGAGGCATTGGGAATTGAGAATTGTCCCCTGGGCCACGGAGGTAGGCATCGGGGATGAGGAGGAAGGAGTCGGGAGAGGTGGGGAAATGCAGAATCTCAGAGGCAAAATCAGAATGAGGTAGCCCTCACCCACAGCGACCGGAGTTCGGTGGAGGGGAGGACGAGATGGTCAAGGTAGTGGTCTGTGGCATTGCCGGCCGGATGTGCGGCAGGATCGCCCACATGGTGCTGGAGGCGGAGGACCTGGATCTGGTGGGCGGCGTCGAGGCACCCGACAACCCGTCCGTCGGGCGTGACGTGGGCGAGGTCCTCGGGACCACCCATTTGGGTGTCCACGTGGTGGACGACCTGAGGTCCATTGTCGGCGGAGCCGACGTGGTGGTGGCCTTCACCGCCCCGCCCGAGGGAACGGTCGACGCGGCCAAGATCGCCGGGGAGGCCGGCAAGGCCATGGTGGTGGGCACCACGGCCATGTCTCCCGCGCAGGTGGCGGCTATGGAGGAGGCCCTCTCTGGCGTGGCCTGCGTCTTCTCGCCGAGCTTCAGCGTGGGCGTCACGGCGCTGATCAAGCTGGTGGAGGAGGCGGCCCGCATCATGGGCGATGACTACGACGTGGAGATCGTCGAGGCGCACCACCACTTCAAGACCGACGCGCCCAGTGGAACGGCATTGGCCCTGGCCCGGGCCGCGGCGGCGGGCCTGGACCGCGACCTGGACAAGGTGGGCGTGTACGGTCGCCACGGCGATACGGGCGCCCGCTCCAAGGAGGAGATCGGCATTCACGCCGTTCGCCTGGGCGACCTGGCGGGCGAGCACCGAGTGATGTTCGGGACGATGGGTGAGACGATCCAGTTCGTGCACCGCGCCCAGAGTCGCGACACCTTCGGAATGGGGGCCGTTCGTGCCGTGCGGTTCGTGGCGGGGGCCGGGCCCGGTATGTACGATATGCGCGATGTCCTCGGTATCCGTTGACGCGAAAGGCGGAACTACGAAAGACGCGAAAAGCGCGAACGAAACACCTTGCAGGGGCGCACGGCTGTGCGCCCCTACGTTTTTGGCCCCAACCGTGTGGATACTGCCATGGAATTTGCGGGAATCCGGGGTTCTGAGTATATTGGGAGGCCTCGGGCGGCCGGAGGCCCCCGGTGAGGATTCGACATGACCCTCGTCTACGCTATCGGAATCAGACGCTGAAGCTCGCAATGCGGTGAAGGGAGGCAACAGAATGGGGACGGATGCTGAGGACGTGGTACAAGCGCTCAAGGAAGGACACAGCCTGGCCGTAGCGGATCGGGTGCTGATCAACCCCGAGCAGGGGACGCTGGTGTCCCGCGTGGACGCGCTCCTGTCGGCGATGGGATCTGAGGGGTCGCCCACTGATCAGCACTGCAAGACGCTGATCCGCCTGGGGATGAACTTTGTGGGACGGGACGCCGAGATCGTCGGCTATGGCGCCGATGAGGCCGAGGCCGCCCTGGAGCGGGTCCTTTCGACCATCGATGGTCTTCAGGGAGACGCGGCGGCCGCGATGGCCGACGTGGTGGCCGAGTTCGTGTCGGACATGAAGTCGGTGAACCTCGCAGACAGCCTGTCGGGTCTTCTGGCAGAGCGGATCGAGCCCAAGCTCGATGCGGCCAACCCCGGTCGGTCGTTCCTCACGCTGCTGAAGCAGGAGATGCGCGGCGGCGTGTACTGGCGGATGATCGGAGAGGAATACGGCAAGTTCGGAAACGACTTCGCGCGGGGCCTCGAATATCTCAGGCACTATGGATTCTGTCAGGTGTCGACCAACCCGGTGCTCGCGGCCAAGGCCTTCGACGAGGACGAGTCGCTTACGGACGAGCTGCGGGAGGAGATCGCCAAGCACCACGACTGGAAGGCGGACCCCGAGGCGCACAGAGATGAGATCGCCATGGCCGCCACGTTGATCGCCCTGTGGCCGAACCTGTCGATCTTCCGCCCCCTAGCGCTCTACACGCAGCTGAAGGACTACATGGTGAGCTTCCAGCTCAATCCCAACATCGCAGATCAGGCCGACCCGAGTATCGAGGATGCGCGCAACGCCCACGGACTTGCGGCCGAGTTTCTGAAGGACTACGATCGGCTCCTCGGCGTGGGGGATTCATCGGGCCAGGTGGCCCCCTGCATCGTGTTCAAGGTGGCCGGGAGCTACGATGCGGCGCGTAAGATCACCACGGTCCTGAACTCGGAAGGGATCGGCACCAACAACACCGTGGTGTACACGGTGGCCCAGGAGGTCCAGCTCATTCTCGACGCGTTCGAGGGCAAGGCGAAGGCGGCGAAGGCGGGCAAGGACGTGGTGCGCACCTACGAGACCAACATGGGCGGGCGCTTCGTGAGCCACCTCCGTGAGGTGGAAGCCGAGAAGCTGTTCGCAGCGGTGGCCGAGAAGGCCGGCGAGGACAGGGCCGCCGAGCTCCTGGCCAAGCTGGCGGGGGATGTGGGCGTCGATGACGAGACGAAGGAGAAGGCCGCATCGGGGTCCGTGGCGGAGAAGGCCGAGGCCTACTGCGCGTACAAGTTCCTCAAGACCCTGGACCACCCCACGATCCTGGAGGCGGCAGAGGCCGCCGGGCAGTCCAAGGAGGCGGTCCAGGTGCTGGAGCAGGACCTCCAGAAGGGCGGTTCCCTGGTGGCCAGGCGCGTGTACTGGGTCTTCTACAGCCCGGAGAACCGTCCCAAGTGGGTGGCCTACCTTCAGAAGGAATACGGGGTGCCCGAGGATCAGGCGAAGTGGATCCTGGAGTCGATGGACGTGCTCCCCGCCTCCAAGCGGATCCCGGAGGACTCGTTCCACACCCTGAGTGCGACCAACATGTGCAACACGGAGTTCCCCAACCACTCGCGCGCGGTGCAGTTGGCCTCCGAGGAGGCCGACTTCGACCTGTCGGACTTCAAGGAGGCCGTGCTCGACGAGTACGAGCCGGGTGTCGCCCAACGACTGCGGGAGCTGCCGGACTACTGCAAAGGCTACGACCTCACACCGGGGCTCAAGGAATTCCTGACGGACGAGGTCGGCATCGATGTGGGGAGCTGGCAGACGCGCGGCCTCGAGCCCGCCGACTGGCCGGGCTACGGGTCCTGCATCAAGACGGGCGGAGAGTTCAGGGACGCCTACGACACCTTCGCGGCGAAGTGCGTGGACGTGGCGAAGGAACTCGGCTAGACC
>JASLMQ010000331.1 GCA_030746455.1 Candidatus Latescibacterota bacterium | reverse complement strand
TGAATCCTGCTTGGCGATCACGGCGTCGTCGGAAGGGGCGTCCACTTCCTCCCCTTCAGCCGTTCTCAGGGCAACGGCCCGCACCGCGCCGGCCGAGGTCACGACCTCGCCGACCGTGGTCTGTTCCTCGCCAAAATGCCTGAAGACCCTCAAATAGTAGCCCATCGCCCCGGGGTCATTTGTCTGTTCGCCTTCATCGGAGGCCACCCCACACTGCTGGGCGATCAGTCGGGCGATCTGCTCCCCTCCCAGCCTCGGAGGGTAGACAACGTTATCTGCCCCCGGTCATGCGCGATGCCCGGATCGAAGCCCTCGCACCGGAAGAAGAACGGACGGCCGTGACGGCCGCCCGTATTCGTGAGATGGTGAAGGACTCGAGAACACCTGTCAGGCGTGTTGCGGCGCCATGCCCGGCGCGGCCACCCCCAGCTCGCTGCCCGGCACATGTCTCGAAGCCAATCGACGGGTTTCGCCGAATGTCCGCACGCCCTCCTCGACGGACGGGAGGACGACGAACACCCTGTCGAGATGGGTGACCCGCAGTACGCGACGATTCTTCTCGGAAAGGCCCGCCAGACGCAGATCACCCCCCGCTCGTCTCAGAGTGGACAGGCTTGCGGTCAGAATGCCGAGCATGGCGCTTCCGAACCACTTCACGGTCGAGTAGTCGATCAGCACCCTGTTGTAGCCCTCGCCGGCGAGCCACCTCACGTACTCGTGAAGGGGCTCCACCTCCATCCGGCACCTCACCGTGCCGCTGACGGTCAACACGACCACCCCACCCCGGATCTCCTCATCGATTCTCATGACGTCCTCCTTGTGGGACGTAAGGGCCTGCGCCCTCACGGTTACGGTGGTCTCTTTCCTCCTGAGGTCCCCCACTCGCAATCGCCGTACCATGGCGACGGCTGACCCAGCCCCGTCCTACAAATTCTATAAAAACAATAAATTACGACACCGTCGCCTGGAGCTACGGCCTTTGTGACGGACGACACATCTGCGCGCCCACGCGCAACGCCCCACACGAGAACAGGCCCCCATCTCTGATAGAGGCCTGTTTTTGTATCGGTTACACTGTGCCGGTCAGCAAACCGGAGCTGCCACTCCCTACCGTGTCCGGGGCCTCAATTTCGTCCGGGTGAACCGACCCGCCAGTCCCCCTCGATGCCGTAGCGCTTGATCCGATTCCGGAGCTGATCCCGACTGATGCCTAGTAGGCGGGCGGCTCGGCTCTGGTTCCAGCCGCTGCGGGCCAGGGCGGCCTCCACGTGTTTCCGCTCCATCTCCTCCAGCGTCGCCAGCTCGCCCTGGCTCTCTCCGGATTCGGTCGCGGCGTCCCCCTCGCCCCCACCCACCATCTCGGGTGGGAGGTGTCCCGGCTCAACCATGTCACCGTCGACCACCACGACCATGCGCTCGACCAGGTTCTGCAGCTCGCGCACGTTCCCCGGCCACCGGTAGGACCGCAGGAGCTTCATCGCCTCCGGGGCGATCTGGAGTTCTGCACGCCCCATCTCCCTGCAGTACTCACCCATGAAATGTTCGACCAGCAGCGGGATATCCTCTCTCCGTGTTCGAAGGGGGGGCAACACGATAGGGATCACATTCAGCCGATAGTAGAGATCCTCGCGGAACCGGCCCGCGGCCACTGCCGCCTCCAGATCCCTGTTGCTCGCGGAGATCACGCGCGCGTCCACCTTCAGCGTCTGACTCCCTCCTACGCGCTCGAACTGCCGGTCCTGGAGGACACGCAACAGCTTCACCTGGGTCTCGGGCTCGATTTCCCCTACCTCGTCAAGGAAGAGCGTCCCGCTATCCGCCAGCTCGAACCGGCCCTGCCGCCTTGCCGTTGCGCCGGTGAACGACCCCTTCTCGTGGCCGAACAGCTCGCTCTCCAGCAAGTTGGTGGGCAGGGCCGCGCAGTGCACCGGGATGAACGGGCCCTCCGATCTCGGTCCCCGCCGGTGAATCACCCGCGCGATCACCTCCTTGCCCGTCCCGCTTTCTCCTTTCAGCATCACCGTGCTGGCCGTTTGTGCCACCCTGGACGCCAGCCGGAGGACCTCCCCCATCCTCGGACTGCGCGTGATGACCTCCGGATCCGGGGCAACCTGCACCCGCAATGTGCGGTTCTCCCGCGTCAGGCGTTCGTTGGCCTGGATCAGCTCCTTGGCTGCCTCCACCTGGATCCCGATGTCCTCACGGAGCTTGGCCAGCAGGATCTTGAAGATCCCGGTAGCAACACCCGGGGTCTCGGAAACCGCGGCCTGGAAGCTGGTTCGCTCCCAGCGCAAGAGCACGACGTCGGTAAGGGCGACCACAGTGGCGCTCCGAGGAGAATCGTCGATCAGCGCGAATTCGCCCACGCAATCGCCGGGGCCGCGGTCCACCAGGCCGATCCCTTCCTTCTCCAGCCTGAGCTCTCCCTCCAGGACCACATAGGCTGCATCTCCGGGGTCGTCCTCCCTGAACAGGCTTTCCCCCTCCCGGAGCGTGACCTCACACATCCGCGTATGGACCTGCCGAATGACATAGCCTGGCGCCTCGGCCAGGAGGCTGGTGTCTTGCAAGAAACGGATCTGATCATCTCTGGTCATGGCTGCCCCCCAGGAGTGCTCCCCGTAGACGGATCGTCTGCTTCCACCGTCGAGTCATCCGCTGGCAAAGCGGATGGTCCGCGAAAGCACGCGCCGAACAGCAGGGCCCCGGAAACTGCAATAGAAACGCCCACGCGGAAGAGGGGTAGTGCATCCAGGAATCTGGCCGGCATATCGATAGCATGTGTCTACACGTGGCGTCCGCAGCAGCTCGGATGGCGAAGTCGTGGCAAGCCAACCATATCTCGCCCTCGCGGCAATATACCTCGCGCCAGACCATCGGTCAAGCGGGAGCCGGCCTCTAAAGCGGGGTTTCAGCCTTGACAAAGGGTGGACCCCAACCTATAATCAGGCGCTTGCCCGGGACGACTGCGGTTCCGGCCACAAAAAGGTGATATGCACGCGTAAGGACACTCATCAGAGAGAGGTCGAACGCTATGGAAATCGGATGCAGTACCATTCTCTACGGCGGACACGATCTGAAGACCGCCATAGACCGCATCGGTGCGACTGGGTACAAGGCCGTGGAGCTGTGCGCGATCCCGGGGATGGCGCCACACCTCAGCCTTGGGGAGAGCGAGGCCTACTACGCGGACGTCAGAGACCTGATCACAAACGCCGGACTGGCCATCGAATCGATCGGTGCGAGCGGCACCTTCGCTGATCGGGATACCTTCGTGCAGGTACTCGACGCTGCCGCGGCCGTGGGGGCGCCACTGGCCGCGACGGGTGCCGGGGGCAAGATGGACGACGATGCCTCCTTCAAAGAGGTCGTCGACGCGGTGAACGCGGTCACACCGGATTGCGCCTCGCGCGGCGTCAAGCTCAGCGTGAAGCCCCACGTCAACAACGCCGTGTACGACACCGATTCCGCGCATCGGTTCATTCAGGAAGTCGACGCGGACTGGGTGGGCATCAACTACGATCCTACGCACGTCTGGCGCAACGGCAAGATGGAGATACCCGAGGAGACCGTCGGCAGAATCCTCGACTCGATACTCAGCTTGAGAATCCGCGACGTCAAGGGCCGCCAGACG
>JASLMQ010000330.1 GCA_030746455.1 Candidatus Latescibacterota bacterium | reverse complement strand
ACTGCGACAGACAGGATGCGGGAAGGTCCAGACTTCAGCTCACAGGCGGTGGGGTGATAGATCCAGGCCTGAACGCCAGGCGGAACCGGGATTCCCAGGCGCTTCGCGCCACTCGCACCCCCCGATTTCGTCGGATTGAGGCTAGGTGTCGGCTCTGCGATGCTTGACGCCCTGATCGAATGGGCGAGAGGAACCGGCATCGTGACCAAGATCAACCTGCGCGTCCGGACGGACAACCGTCGTGCCATCCGACTGTACGAGAGCAAGGAATTCGAGATTGAGGGCACGATCCGACGGGACATCCGCGTGGACGGCGCCTATTTCGACCATCATGTGATGGGATTGATACTCTAGTGGCTGATGAATGCCAGAGCACCACGCTGATCCTGATCCGCCACGGCCAGGCCCGATCCAGTGACGGATCGTACGACCACGAGACTCCTTTGAGCGACCTCGGCCGACGCCAGGCGGATGCCGTGGCCGTCAGGCTTGCGTCCGAGCCCTCCTTCGCAGCCGTCTACACGAGTCCCTATGCAAGGGCCGTGCAGACGGCTCTACCTTTGTGTGACAAACTGGGCATCGAGCCCAATGTGGACCAACGACTCCGCGAGTTCGAGCTCGGGGAGATGTCGGTGCCCGAGTTTGTTGAGAGTCGTCCGGATCTGCTCGTCTGGCAACCGGATCACAAAGGGAAACCTGACGGCGGAACGCTTGGCGAGTTTGCCGCTCGACTCGCTGGCTTCGCGGGAGAGATCGCCGAGCGGCACCTCGGCGAGCGAGTCGTGATCGTCGCCCACGCGGGCACCATCGATGCCGTCATCCGCTGGGCGATCGGGCTTCCGGCGTCGAGCCCATGGCAGCACGAGGTCGATCTCGCGAACGGCTCGATCACCGAGATCGAGTACTGGCCTCGTGGTCGGGTACCGGGTGGCGCGCCGCGTTATGCGGTCCTGGTGCGCGTTGGCGACACCGCACACCTGGGCGAATACGCGAGCGATCTCTAGGCGACGCCAATGAACCGCCCTTCGGATTGGGGTTCCTTCCTTCCTCACCATCTCGATGACGACATCACGCTGACGTTGCTCTCCCCTTCGGACACCGAGGCGTTCTACGTCCTCGTGGACGAGAATCGCGAGCATCTGCGCCGGTGGTTCAGATGGGTGGACGGGTACAAGTCCGTCGCAGACGCCGAGGCCTTTGCGGAGGACAGCCTGCGGAGAATGGCGGAGCGCTCGGGGATGACGTGCCTGGTCTGGTACCGTGACCAGATGGCCGGGCTGGTGGTGCTGCTGAATGTCGATCTTCCGAAGCGACAGACCGAGATCGGGTTCTGGATGGGCAAAGCGTTCGAGCGTCGAGGCATTGCGCGGAAGGCCGTCGCCGCGTTGATCGGTCACGCCTTCGATTGCCTCGGCTTCGAGCTGATCCTGGCCAAGGTGAACCGAGAGAACCAACGCAGCCTCGCGCTCCTCGAGGCGCTGGGGTTCGCCTCCGAGGAGCACGACGGGTCGATAGTCTGCAGATTGGCGAAGGGCGACTGGCTTTGGGCGGGTCCGCTATGAGGTGCTCGACCGCAGGTGATATGGTGGTGCGGACGGCAGGAGTTACTACCGGAGCCCCTCGATCCTATCGTAGGCGTGGAGGGACTTGAGTGCGCCGAGGGTGAGGTGGCTTTGCCATTCGACCGACGCCTCCTCCCAGGCTTCAGGGAACTGCCCGTACCAGGACCACGACGGCATCCAGCACCCTCGAGGGTCCTGGTTCTCGATCTCGTAATCGAGGTTCCTGTCCAGGGCGTCGGCGAGGACATCAGAGAATGGGCTGCGCGGCGTCGGCGCGACCCAGAGCGGCTTCAGACAGTGGCTCGACCAGTCCGAGGGATCCATATCCACGGTGTGCGGAACCGCTTCGGTCAGCTTCGCAACAACCTTCCGCCTCGTCTCCTCCGGCAGGTTGGGGGTGTCCGCCAGACGGATGGTGCAGAGCATGTCGTTCATATCCATCTTCTGAGGCAGCGTGTCCAAGTGCTCCGATAATGCCGAGGCCAGCGCCTCGAGCATGTCTGAGGGAACGGATTCGGGGTATTCCCACAGGTACCCGAGTATCTCGGCTCTCGGGTTCAAGAGGAAGCCGGCGAACACCTTCTCGGTCTTCGGGTAGTTCCACCAGGGCGCGTGTGGCGCGGCATCCGCCTGAGGAGGTATGATCGGCCAGGTCATCCGTTCCCTGTCGTATGTGTCGAGGAAGTAGCGGATGCCCTTCTGCGTGATGGGGCTTTCGCTGAAGGCGCCGACCTCGCGGAGCACCTGAAAGGCCACGGTGGCGGCGAGAGCAGACGATGCGTCCGTCATGAGATCCGGCTCGATTCGGCAGAACCCTCCATCGGCGTTCTGATAGGACGCGACCTCCCTGAGAACGGCCTCCTGTGAGCCCGATTCGAAGTGGAACTCGAATAACCGCTGATCCAGCGCCCGTCCCCGCTCGAAGATGAACGACCGGGCCTGCCGAAAGGCCTGGTGTGAAAGCCTCTGCATGGCTATCCTCCTGGGGTAGGTTTCAGGGGGATGGTGCATCCAATCGAGTATAGTCGGCGCGTATCGGATCGTCAACCCCCGCTCCGGAATCCTCCCCATCCAACCCTTTGTTCCCGCCGAGCCCTCGGAGAGAGAGAACCGAAGTGTCCGTCACCCTGGTCGAGCGCTACAGTCTGGACTGGCCAAGCTGGTTCTCCGCGCTTCGGTCTCGGTTCGAGACGAAGCTCCGAGGACACGTGTTGGGAATCGAACACGTGGGAAGCACATCTATCCCCGGTATGACGGCCAAGCCGATCATCGACCTGGATATCGTGATCGAGGAGGGCCAGTTCGAGAAGGTCAAGTCCCTGCTGGCCGAGCTCGGGTACTTCCACCCGGGGGATCTGGGCATTCCAGGACGGGACGCATTCGATCTGTCGGACCGCGATCTGAAGGCAAGCCTTCCGCCGCATCATCCCTACGTCTGTCCCCAAACAGGAGACGAACTCAGACGGCACCTGGCCTTCCGGGACTTCCTCCGGAAGAGCCCTGAGTATGTCCGGAAGCTCAGCGACCTGAAGTGGGAGCTCGCCCTGAAATACCACAACGACCGCCAGGCCTACATGGACGGCAAGGAAGTGCTGTGCAAGGAGATCCGCGAGAAGGCCACTGGCTTGGCCCTGGATCTTCAGAAGCTGGACCACGAAGATCACGAAGTACACGAAGGTGAGACGGAGGGCCCAGCCGGAGCAAAAGGAGGGGAGAGGATATGAAGGCAAGAAACCCGATGGTGATTCACTACGTGAGCGACATGGACCGCGCGAAGGCGCTCTACACGGGGGCCTTCGAGGTCAAGGCATTGTCTGAGTCCTCGGGCTGGACGACCCTCGATTTCGGAGGCGTCGTGCTCGCGCTGCACATCTACCCGACGACGAACGACTGGGAAGGCCCGCTCCCTCACGCCGGACTGAACCTGGAGGTGGACAACATCGAGGAGGTCCAGGTCGACATAGAGAGGCTAGGGGGAAAGATGACCCAGCTGCGAGAGCCGGAGGGCAACGTGCCCGTACGCGTGGCGACCTTTCAGGACAGCGAAGGGAATGGGTTCGAGTTGCGCCAGGTGCCGTGATTCCGCGGCGCTACGGGCTCGCCCAAAAGCAACAAGGCGGAACCACCGATTAACACCGATAGACACTAATGGGATGGTGCCTGGTCCCGGCGACTGCAGCCCGGGTCCGGCCGTGTGCACGGTCGGGGGAGAACGAACGTCTATGAATGGTCACCTCACATCATGTGAGGCCTCACCGCAGGTGAGGTGATGGTCCGTCTGAGTAGACTACCGTCAGCCCCACACGGACTTCGTTTCGTCCCGGAAGTCTCGGGCCTTTAT
>JASLMQ010000329.1 GCA_030746455.1 Candidatus Latescibacterota bacterium | reverse complement strand
ACGGGTTCGATGTGACGGATCGGACGCGTCTCCACCGTGAAAGATCGGCTGGGCTTGGTGTCCAGAACCACCTCGTGGGCAAGTCCATCCGGCCGGGGCTCCAGCAGGACCTCCGTGGGAGTCGATCCAAGGTGCGATACGATCCCCCCGATCGGGCCGTCGGTGAGCGCCTCGAGCATCTCACGCCCCGCGGGGTTGGCCGATACCAGGTGTCGGTCGCCGTCGAGTAGACAGACCCCCTCGGGCAGCCGGTCCATCACCGCCTTGAGCCGGGCCTCGCTCTCTCGCGTGGCGTCTTCCGCACGCGTCCGATCCGTCACATCGAACCCGTACAAGTGTACGACCTCGCCCGCCGGTATGGGGTGATAGGACCAGGAGTAGACCCGATCGCTAACCTCGGCTTCGGCCTCCCGCACGCTGATCCCTGTCTTGAGGCATCCCTTGACGAGCGCGGCGTGGTTTGGTGGCAGCAGATCCACCGTGTCTTCGGCTTGGAGGTTCCTTTGAAGGGTCAGCGCCGCGGGGTTGGCGTACGCGATCGCCCCCTGTCCGTCTGCCTCCAGTACGGGGTTCGGATTCTCCCTGGGGAACGCCGCCAGATCGTGTGACCGGCCGGATCCGGCTGGATCGTTCGGCCGATGCACTCCCGAGCCGTTCAAGGTGAAATCCTCTTGCGGGCAGGATCCCTCATCCGTCGTCGAAGGCGTTCCATTGAGGCTCGCAATGCTCACGGCTCCTCCTCCTTCCTGTGCGCCTCTCGCCCCGACACGAACACGGCGTCTTCGTCACTGATCGCTCGAAATCTGTACTCCACCTGTTCCCTGTAGCAGCTCACCATTCGGGTCAGGGTTCCACCGGTCTCGAGGGCCTCCGCCACCACCGAAGGGGTGTCGCTCGGCAGCAGGGCCTTCACCTCGCCCCTCGGAAGCCCAACCCGCTCAGGGAGCGCCTCGGCCGCGGCATTGGCGAAGACAATCTCTCCGCTCGAATCCAGCTTCAACACGAGGTCCGGATTCGCCTGGGGAAACCGCAGCTCGCATTCCTGCTCGTATTCGCTGACGATGCGCTTCCCGACCTGCGTCATTCCAAAGGGGACGCCAAAGGGAATCAGGAGGTAAAGCAGGCCAAAGGCCGGCGCATCTCCGACGACCTCGGCAAGGTGCCCGACGTGACAGCAGACCCCAAAGACGTGCCCGTTGATCTCCAGCAGTCCGTGGATACTCGCGCCCACGAGCGTCGCGGCGATCGGGGGACGGGAGAAGGCGAACTTGATGGCACGCCAGGCTGCAGACATGGTTCCTCCGCTATGACTCCTCTTTGACTCCGTTCCGGCATCTAATCATCGATTCTGTCTCCTCATTCTGCGAATCACGTGCCATGAAGCGATGGCGCCCGGTCATTATTCGTAACTCATTGATTATAAATTGTCTATGAGTTACATGCTGGTCATTGGGGGCAGATTTATCGGGCTGCCCGAGCAGGTCTATCACGCTTGCGGGATAGGCAGGACGCCGTGAGTCCTCCGTTCTCGTTAGACCAAACGATGGGAACCCTCCCGCCAGATCCGCGTGTGGGCCTTGACAGAAGGGTAAGGGTCGGTAGGTTTGGGGCCCGGCAAGCTCGTGTGTGCCGGTGGAGACGAACAGGTGAGCCCATGCAACGGACCCCACTAAGCGCTTCGAGTTCAACCCGAATCATAGGCTGGTCTACGCTCGTGGCCCGCCTCCTCGCGATCACGGCGGTGGGAATACTGGGTCTGGGAGGATGTCAGAGGGACCGGCCCCCAACACCAGCACAGGCAAGGACGTTCGAGGGAGGCGCGCAGTTGGACGATCAAACGCTGAAGAACCCAGATGGCACCTGGCGGTACACCAACCGGCTGAGTCACGAGACCAGTCCCTATCTCCTCCTCCACGAGCACAACCCGGTTGACTGGTACCCCTGGGGCACCGAGGCGCTGGCGCGTTCACGCGAGGAAGACAAGCCGATCTTCCTCTCTGTGGGATATTCCACATGCTACTGGTGCCACGTGATGGAGCGACAGGTCTTCTGCAACCCGGAGATCGCCGAGCTGATGAACCAGTGGTTCATCAACATCAAGGTCGACCGCGAGGAGCGCCCCGACCTCGACCAGGTCTACATGACCGCCACCCAGCTGGTGACCGGACGTGGGGGTTGGCCCAACTCCGTGTTCCTCACGCCCGATCTGGAGCCGTTCTACGCCGGTACCTACTTCCCGCCGGCGGACACGATGGGTATTCCCGGCTTCCCGAAGGTCCTGCGCGCCCTCCGAGAGGCCTGGACGGAGAGGCGGGATCAGGTGAACCAGCAGGCCCGGACGATTGCAGACCGGATCCGAAACATCCAGGAGGGTGGAGGCGGCTCGCCCGGGAGTCCGGACCTGGATCGGTCGCTGGCAGACGGTGCGATACGGGACATGGTCGGCCGCTACGATCAGACCCACGGAGGATTCGGCCCGGCGCCCAAGTTCCCGCCACCGATAGGACTCGAGCTGCTCCTCCGTGAATACGAGCGAACCCGGAACGCCCAGCTCCTGGCCGTGGTCACCCACACGCTGGATATGATGGCTCAGGGCGGGATGCACGACCACCTGGGCGGAGGCTTCCATCGCTACTCCACAGACGAGAAGTGGCACGTCCCCCATTTCGAGAAGATGCTCTACGACCAGGCCCAGCTCGCGCGGGTCTACCTCCACGCCTACGCGATCACGCGCGAGGAGCCGTTTCGCCGGGCGGCTGAAGGGATCTTCCGCTTCGTGGAGGGCACGCTTACCTCTCCCGAGGGAGGGTTCTACTCGGCGCTGGACGCGGAGACCGATGGAGTGGAGGGGAAGTGTTACCTGTGGAGCGAGGAGGAGATACGCGAGGTTCTGGGTGAGGAGGCGGAGCTGTTCCTGCAGGTCTACGCCCTCGCCCCGATGCCCGAGGAAGATGGAGGCGTCATTCACACGCCGCTGTCGGCTTCGGGTAGCGCGGCGGCCCTCGAGATTTCGGAGGACGAGCTGCTCACGCGGCTGACGCCGTTGAGGGAACGGCTGCTCGAGCGGAGAGACAGGCGGGACCCGCCCCTGCTCGACACAAAGGTACTGACCGCGTGGAACGGGTTGATGATCGAGGCCTATGCCTACGCCCATCAGGTCCTCGACGAGCCCCGGTACCTGGAGGTGGCCCGTAGAGCCGCGTCCTTCGTCCTGGATCGCCTGACCGACGATGAGGGGTATCTGTGTCGAACCTACGGGGAAGGCGAGGCCAAGTACGACGGATATCTGATCGACTACGCGCTACTCGCTCGCGGCCTCCTGGCCATCTATGGCACCACCGGCGAAGCTTCCTACCTGGAATCGGCATCCGGAATCGCGGAGCGGATGATCGAGCGTTTCGAGGACAGCGAAGGCGGGGGATTCTTCTTCACAGCTGGAGGGACAGGCCTGATCGCGCGGACGAAGGACCCCCACGACTCGGCGGTTCCCTCTGCCAACTCCGTGGCCGCTCAGGTCCTGCTTCAACTGTATGAGGCAACCGGTCGCGAAGACTATCTCAGCAGGGCTCGAATCACCATGGAGGCCTTCGCACCTCTGCTCAGGGACAATCCCGGGGCGCTGCAGTCGATGGCCACGGCGGTCCATCGGCTGGTCGCAGGCCCCGACGACTCAGCCGACGCCCTCCTCGATATCTCGCAGGCCGACACCGCGTCGCGTGCGGAGCCAGGTGATCCTCCCCCTGTTCACGCCACGGTCTCCGAGGCCCCGGAGCGCGTGGTCCCCGGACAGACCTTCGAGGTGGCTGTCCGACTCGATATCGACGACGGCTGGCACGTCAACGCGAATCCCGCGTCTCTGGACTTCCTCGCGCCGACGACCTTCGAGCTCGACTCGGACCTCCCGATCCAGGTACTCGGCGTCGACTACCCGCCGGGAGAGGACTACCGGCCCGAGTTCACCGACGATTCGATCGCCATCTACAGAGGCGAGACCGTCATCCGGGCGAGCCTGAAGCTGGACGAAGCGGCCGAGACCGTCGACGGAGCCGCGATCGAGATCATCCTGAGCTACCAACCCTGCGACATCGGACGCTGCCTCGAACCGGTGCAGGCGCGTCTCTCCATTCCCGTAGCCGTTGCCCGATAGTGCGCCTGCTTGCAGGATAGCAGATCACGGGCTGTCACAGTCGCCAGGCCGATCTCCTGGTTCTCACATTGACTCACCTACTACTACGTCCCCCTCTCCGTGCCGGAGA
>JASLMQ010000328.1 GCA_030746455.1 Candidatus Latescibacterota bacterium | reverse complement strand
GTCTTCAGGAGGCAGCGCAGATCGCCGATGCCGCCGGTCGGACGGATCGGGTCACCATCGTTGAGATGACGCACCGGTTCTACCCACCGGTGCAGCAGGCACGGGAATGGGTGAGGTCCGGCCGGATGGGACGCGTCTTTGCCGTGGAGGACCGGATCGTGCAGCCCACGCTCCCCGGGGACCTGCCGGAATGGATCTTCCAGCGCGCATGCGCCGGCGGTGGCGTGGCGCTAACCAATGGCATCCACATGCTCGATCGGATCGCGTGGGTGTGCGGACAGGAGCTGACGTACCGGAACGGCGTGGCAAGCTGGGCGGAGGGCCAGGGAGACGCGGAGGACACGGCGGCCATGGTGCTCTCACTCGAAGACGGAACGCCGGTATCGCTGCTGGCATCGTGGCCCCAAGCCAGGGGGACGGTCGACCACGAGCTGACGATCTACGGCACGACGGGGACGCTCCGGGTCTGGGCCTGGCAGGGATGGCGCTTCGAGCCCGGGGAGGGGGACGCCGAGAACCACGTGTGCTATCCCGAGGAGGCGGACCACTATGCCAAGGTCCGGATCGGGATGGTGGGCGTTCTCCGTGAGTTCTCTGCAGCCATCCGGGAAGGGAGAACCGCGTCACCATCGCCTGCGGAAGTGCTGAAGGCCCAGGCGATCGTCGAGGCGTTCTACGAGGACAACGACGCCACACTATAGGAAGCAATGAATGGGAAACGAAGTGATTACTGTGCGAGGCGCCATCGCGCCCGAGGAGATGGGCATCACGCAGACCCATGAACACCTGCTGCTCGACGCGATGGATCTCTACGGCCAGTATGGCTTCGTGATCGACGACGAGGAGCTGGTCATCGATGAGCTGGGTGCGTTCACGCGAAACGGCGGGAAGACGATCTGCGACCCGACGGTGGACGAGATCGGTCGGAATCCCGAGGGACTGGCGAGGATCTCGGAAGCCACCGGCATCCACGTGCTGATGGGCGCGGGGTGGTACAAGGAGGCCGGGTATCCGGCGATCGTCGAGGAACGCACCAGCAATGAACTGGCGGAGATCCTTGTGCGTGAGGTCGAGCAGGGCGTGGGAGAAACCCTGATCCGCGCGGGATTCATCGGCGAGATCGGGACGGGGCGCCACCACATCAAGCCGGCGGAAGAGCGGGTCTTCCGGGCAGCCGCGCTTGCCCAGCAGCGGACCGGTGTGGCGGTCACGACACACACGACGCGGTGGGGGACCCTCGCGCTTGAGCAGATCGCCCTCCTGGAGGAGTACGGAGCGGATCTCTCGAAGGTCATCATCGGGCACCTGGGCGATCGCAGGGGCGTGCAGCATCTGCTGCCCATCGCCGAGCGTGGCGTCTACCTGGAGGTGGACAATATCGGATACCTGGACTACCAGCCGGAGGAGGTCCGGGCGGACAATGTGGCCGCTCTGGTCAGAGAGGGGTTCTCGGACCGGGTGATGGTTTCAGAAGACGTCTGCATGCTGGGACATCTGAAGTTCAACGGTGGTAAGGGATACGGTTACCTCCTCGAGGTGTTCGTCCCCATGCTGCGCGAACGCGACGTGTCCGACGAGGACATCCACAGGGTACTGGTCGAGAATCCGGCGCGTGCATTTGCCAGGGAATCGCGGGGCGAAAGGGCCGACTGAGGCTATCAGGGACGGGCTGTTGAGAAGGAGGCGAGGGATGGGGACGAACGGCAACACCTATTGCGTCGGGATCAGCAAGGT
>JASLMQ010000327.1 GCA_030746455.1 Candidatus Latescibacterota bacterium | reverse complement strand
CTCAGGCTTGTCCGGGGTGTCGGCGACCACCTGCAGCGGCCCGAAGCCGTCCGCCGAGGGGCCCCTCCGTGCCACCACCCAGGCCGCATCGGGTCGGGCCTCGCCCGATCCCGCGTAGTAGCCCACAAGGATGTCACCCGTGTCCAGCTCCACGATCACGGAGCAATGGCAGGCGGGGAACCGATCGGACGGCTCCACAACCGCCTCCCAGAGATCGACGCCCATATTGCCTCCTATTCAGATGCGGCCGCCCGATTGAGCGACGGTCGGGGCGATCACTGTACGATGCCGAACAGACACTTCAGATACCGGCCTTCGGGGAATGCGGTCAACGCAGGATGGTCCACCGCCTGGAGGTGACTCTTCACGATGTGGAGATTCCGTCGGGAGGCGGCGGCCGCCCGCCTGAGGATCAAGAAGAAGGTCTCGTAGTCGACCTGCGTTGAGCACGAGGCCGACACCAGCACGCCGCCGGGCCTGAGGACCTCGATCGCCTTCCTGTTCAGACTGATGTAGGCGCGCACCGCAGTATCGAGCGCTTCCTGGGTTTTCACGAACGCGGGCGGATCCACGATGGCCATGTCGAACCTGCGCCCCTCGTCCTTGCTGGCCTTGAGATAGTCGAACACGTTGTCCACGACGCACGGGTTCGCATCCACGTCCAGACGGTTGAGCTCGAGGTTCCGCCGGGCAAGTTCAACGGCTGGCTCGGATACGTCGACACTCACGACCTCTCGCGCTTTGCCTCTGGCGGCGAACACCGAGAACCCGCCCGAGTAGCAGAAGCAGTTCAGGACCTCGCGATCCCGCGCGAACGACTGCGACGCGAGACGGTTCTCCCGCTGATCGAGAAAGAAACCCGTCTTCTGCCCCTTCCAGATGTCGACCCAGAACGCGACCCGGTTCTCGCGGATCTCGATCCGCTCCGGCGGCTCCTTCCCGGAGAGCGGCCCCACGGGCTGCGTCTCCAGACCTTCCGCGCGACGAGTGCCCACATCGCTGCGCTCGAAGATCCCCGAGACGCTGCCCACGTGCTGAAGGGCCTCGAGGATGGGGTCGCGAAGGCGGTCCATACCAAGCGTGTGGAACTGCACCACGAGGAAGTCCGCGTACCGGTCCACGATCAAGCCCGGCAGCCCGTCGCTCTCGCCGTGCACCACGCGGTAGGCGTTGGTCCGCTTCGTATCGATCCACGCCTTCCGAAGGGCGTAGGCCTCCTGGATGCGGCGGGACAGGAACGCCCGGCCCACGTTCTGACCTGGATCCCTTGTCATCACCCGGACCGGGATGGAGGAGGCCGGGTTGTAGTACCCCCTACCCACGAAGACCCCGTCGGAGTCCCTCACGTCGACGATCCCGCCTGGCTCGACCGGCGGCGGTCGCGAGGCCACGGCCCCGCTGAAGACCCAGGGGTGGCCCTCGCGAATGTTCCGCTCCCGTCCAGGCCTCAAGATCACATCCGGATACGCCATCGCTCTGCCTGTCCCTTCCC
>JASLMQ010000326.1 GCA_030746455.1 Candidatus Latescibacterota bacterium | reverse complement strand
GAAAGCCAGAACGTCGTCCAGGATTGGGACGCTCTCACGGAGGCGCAGCGCGAGAAGGTCTTCCAGGACTGGCGGGAGGCCCGACATCGGATCAACACGAAGTGGGACGGGGTGTATCTGTCCCGGACCAGGGACCGGCTGGCGGAGCGACGCAACCAGCAACGCAGGCAGGCGCGCCTCGCGGCGGCTCTGGCGGCCCTGTCCCCCGCAGGAGCCGCAACCATCGTATCGGCCGATCTGGCACGCAACGGGTCTCTCCAGCAGGAGTTGGTGGAGACCGCGCTCAATGCCTACCTCCTGTCTCTGGGCGACTACGTCTGGGCCAAGGAACGCACGGCTCGCGGCTCGACCATGGACGGCGTAGACCTGAGCGACTTCTCGTGGTTTGCCTTTCGGGACCCAGACACACTTGCCGCCTGCCTGGCACGCAACCGGCTTCACATCCTCAACCTGGCGCTGCTCGCGATCTTGGGCTTCGCGGCGGCCTATGTCGCCATTCTGCGGTATGATGTCAGATAGACACACCGGTTCAGGCATCTCTGTACTCTCACCTTCGCGAAAGGACAATCGATGAGCTGGCTCAGACGCATGTTCGGTGGATCCGACGCTCCTCAGGAGGCGCCCGAGGGCGTGCCGACCACCGCGCCGACCGCCGTGTCGGACTACACCAAGACGGAAAGCGGGCTTCAGTACTCCGACATCAAGGTGGGCGACGGGGCAACCCCGACCAAGGGCCAGCAGGTGACGGTCCACTACACAGGGTGGCTGACCAACGGGAAGCGTTTCGACAGCTCGGCGGTCAAGAACAAGCCTTTCAGCTTCGAGATCGGTCGCAGGCGCGTCATCAAGGGGTGGGATGAGGGCGTGATGTCGATGAAGGTGGGTGGCATCCGACAGCTCAGGGTCCCCCCGGCGCTGGGATACGGTCCGGTCGGACATCCACCCGTCATCCCCAAGAATGCCACCCTCGTCTTCGAGGTCCAGCTGCTCGAGATCAAGTAGGCGTGCTCCCCCTCGCCAACATGCTCTGGCGGATCGGCGAGATCCTCGACTTCGACGAGCAGCTGGCCTGGACCCGCGACGCAGGATTCGACGGCGTGGGCTTCCACGCCAGCGCCGGAGTCCCCGGCCAGTGGCGCGGGATCGATCCCTCTGCCTGCACCGCGGGAGAGCGCAAGCGTCTTCGGCGTGAGATCGCTGCCTTCGCCTTCGCGGAGGTGCACGCGCCCTTCTCGATCGTCCTGACCGGCGAGACATTGACCGATGACATTGCCGCGCTCGGGCCCATACTCGAGTTTGCCGGCGACCTTGGCGTGGGCGTCGTCACGGTCCACGCCCGGCTCTCCAGCGCAGACTTCAGCTCTGACGCGTGGCGTCATACGCTGGAACAGATCAACGCCAAGGCGCTTCGGACCCAGACGCGTGTTGGCCTCGAGATCACCGACGGCTTCGATGCCGTCAGCGATTGGGGCCTGTCCAATGTCGGCATCACACTCGACGTCGGCCACATGTACCTCGGTGAGGGTCTCGTGTACCTCTCAAGTGTCGGCGGCATCGGCCAGCTCGTGCAACAGATCGGTGATGCGCTCTTCCACCTCCATCTGCACGACGTCGATGGCGAGGTGGATCACATCGAGATCGGCACGGGGATGGTCCCGTTCGACGAGATCGTCGCCTCACTTCGAGCCATAGACTATCGATCTGGCGCGACGCTCGAGATGAATCCCGATCGCGTCTCGCCCGAGGGTATCCTGCGCAGTGCAAGCTTCGTTCGCAAGGGTGTTGATGCGGGGGGGATGGGGCCCGGATGAGACGCCTCTGGATCGCGGACGTACACGCGAACCTGCCGGCCTTCGAAGCCGTACTCCGGGATGCCGGATCGTGTGATGAGGTCCTGTTCCTCGGTGATATCGTCGGGTGCGGACCCCACCCTTCCGAATGCATCAACCTGCTGGAAGGCCTCCGTCCATCAGCGGTTCTGGGCAACCATGACGCCGCGGTTCTCTCGGCGGGCGAAAGCTCGCGTGGTGGTTCGGACCAAATCGTCTGGGACGAGTGGTCGTTCGACCGGCTCGAAGGGTCTCAGCAATCGCTCTTGGAGGGTCTGCCAAAGCAGCTGGCCATCCGTTCCTGCGGCCGGGAGGCCACGGTGCTTCACAACCCAGCCGGTGCCGTCTACCTTCACCCCGCAATGCCGGACCCCGTCCTGGTGGGGCATCTCGAATCGGTGTCGGGCCATCTTGTGATCTTCGGGCACTCGCATCGTCCGATCGACCGCACCATTTGCGACCGCAGGTTCATCTGCGTTCCGCCGGTCGGTCAGCCCCGCAACGGCGATCCCCGTGCGGGTTACGCCATCGAGTGCGACGGGCATCTGACCTTCCACTTCGTCGCCTATGACGTCGAGAGGACCGTCGCGGACGTTCGGGCGATCGGCCTTGAGTACTCCTACACTCAGCGCTGGATCCGGTTCTTGCGCACGGGCTTCGATGCCGAGTGGTCTCGAGAGTACCGGCCCGTCGAAAGCAAGCTCGGGGACGCATCTCGCACTCAACGTTAAGCACGTTTCGTGGAGGCGCACATGAGCGAGACCGTCAAAGTTGGCCTCATCGGATCGGGCTTCGTCGCCGACATCCACGCCCACGCCATCAGCCAGTTCGTCCCTGAGGCCGAGGTCGTGGCCGTGGCCTCCCCCACCCCGGGCAAGGCGGCACACTTCGCCGGGGAGCGGGGCATTCCCCAGGCCTTCGAGGACTACCGGGAGCTCCTGGCCGTCAATGACATCGATGTGGTTACCCTTGGCCTTCCGAACGACCTCCACTGCCAGGCAGCCCTGGATGCGGCCGCCGCCGGCAAGCACGTGATCTGCGAGAAGCCCCTCTGCAGGACGCTGGAAGAGGCCGATCGGATGATCGACATCTGCCAGGTGCAGGGGCTACTTCTCCTGTATGCCGAGGAGCTCCTCTTTGCGCCCAAGTACGTCCGCGCCAGGCAGCTCGTGGAGGAGGGCGCGCTGGGAGACGTATACCTCGTCAAGCAGTGGGAAGAGCACTACGGCCCCCACGAGCCATGGTTCTGGGACGTCGAGCGCTCGGGAGGCGGCGTTCTTCTGGACATGGGATGCCACTCCATCGAGTACGCCCGGTGGGTACTTGGCAAGCCCAAGGTCAAGAGCGTGACAGCCGTGCTCGGTACCTATGTCCACGGCGACAAGACCCAGGGTGAGGACCACTCCCTGTGCATCGTGGAGTACGAGGGCGACCGGGTCGCCGTGGCCGAGAACTCCTGGGCCAAGCCCGGCGGCGTGGACGACCGGTGCGAGATCTACGGCTCTCTCGGGCACACCCGCGCTGACCTCCTTCGCGGCAACGCCCTCACCACCTACAGCGACGTCGGGTACGGGTACGCTGTCGAGAAGGCCGAGAGCACTAAGGGCTGGACGTTCACCATGTTCGAGGAGGTGTGGAACTACGGATTTCCCCAGGAGATCCAGCACTTCGTCGACTGCATCCAGGGCAAGGCCACGCCCCTGGTGACGGGGGAGGACGGGCGCGAGGTGCTCAAGATCATCTGTGCGGCCTACCAGTCCGCAGCCGAGGGCCGCAAGATCACCTGGCCCTACGAGCCGCGGCAGGTGGACAAGCCCATAGATCTGTGGAAGCAGTGATCCGCTAGAGGACAACGCGAGATGCGAACCGTCTATCCCATCGGAACGACGCTCTACCAGCCTGAACGGTGCAGCAACGGCTACACGATCATCTTCCGAAAGATGCTCCTCAAGCTGATCGACATGAACGGCCGCACCGTGAACACGTGGGACCTGGACACGTCCATCCACGATCACGGCACGGACCGGGCCCACCTGCTGGCCACTGGCAACGTGCTGGTCTCGCGTGGCGGAATGACGTCCACAGACGGGTGCGTGGACGAGTACGATTGGGACGGCAACCTCGTATGGCGCTACATACCCGAAGGCAAGATCCCGCACGAGCGCTGGATGGGGCCGCACCACGACGTCTGGCGCAAAGAGAACGGCAACACCCTTCTGATCTGCCGGGAGGCCGTTCCTGACGAGTACCTCAAGGAGGTCCGTAATCCTCTTTGGCAGAACCAGACCATCTGTGGCGACACGATCCTGGAAGTCGACCCGGATGGCGACGTCGTGTGGCAATGGCACAGCCACGGCCACCTGGACATCAACCACTATCGCCTGCTGGCGAGTCCCGGATGGCACGCCGGGCCGGACAACAGCACAGTGGTGGACTGGACCCACGTCAACACGGTGCGCGATATCCCTGAGAACCGGTGGTACGACGGTGGCGACGAGCGCTTCAGGCCTGGCAACGTCATCATCAGCCCGCGCCAGCTCGACACGGCCTACATCATCGACCGGGAGACCGGCGACATCGTCTGGGAGTACAGCGGCGACTACTTCGGCGGACTTTCGGGCCAGCACGAGCCCCATATGATCCCGAAGGGACGGCCGGGGGCCGGCAACATCCTCATATTCGACAACGGGGCGTCACCGTGGAACGACCTCGGTCACGCCGGCATGAGCTACATCCTGGAGATCAACCCGGCCACCAAGGAGCTCGTTTGGGCCTACAACGGTGGGCTCAACTTCCACGCCACCTATACGAGCAGCGCACAGCGGTTGATGAACGGCAACACCCTGATCTGCGAGTCCACCGCGCGACGCGTCTTCGAGGTCACGCCCGACTGTGAAACGGTGTGGGAGTTCGTCGGTGCCGGTCCACGGTCCTACCGCTATCCTTACGATTGGTGTCCTCAAACGGCCGCACTCGGGACGCCCGAAGAGGTGTCTGTTACACCGCCGGACGAGTTGAGGATCCTACCCGATAGGCCGATGTCTGGCGATCGGGTGTAGATGACTCGTCGGAAGGATTCAGAGGGGCGCCCTATGAGAGTTCTGCTGGCCGATGACGAACCCGAAATCCTCGAGCTCTACCTCGAGATGCTCGAGGGCTGCGGGCACGAGGTGACAACAGCGCGCGATGGTCGTGAGGCGTTCGCCGAGTTCGCCCGCGGTGGCCACGACGTGGTCGTGATGGACCTGCACATGCCCAACATGAGCGGGTTCGACAGCATCGCGGAGATGCAGAAGCAGAAGCCGGATGTGCAGGTGATCATGCTCACGGGCTATTACCCCGAAGAAGTGGTCACCCAGCGGGTCCGGGACATGGGCCTCAATGTGGTGGCCACACTCAGGAAGCCGGCCACCATCACCGAGCTTTGGAACGCGATCGGCCGGTGCAAGTGAGCTCGACCGTGCTGGAATCATCCCTCTCTTCCGAAGGCAGCGATCCTATGCAGACCCGAATCCCCATCACCATGTGTCACGGTATCAATCCCAAGGGCAACTACCCGCTCACCGAGGATCACTTCGACGCCCTGGTCCGAGTCGCGAGGGAGATGGGGTTCGAGTCAATAGACTACGATGTCCTGGAGGCCTGGCGCAGCGGCTCGGGTGGGCTACCCGATCGCCCAATCATGTTCGACTTCGACCATCCCGTCAAATCGATGCGCCTTGGTATCCACGATGTGTTGAGCCGGTATGGATTTGCGGGCAACCTATTCATCAACA
>JASLMQ010000325.1 GCA_030746455.1 Candidatus Latescibacterota bacterium | reverse complement strand
TGAGGTGACTCCTCTGCTCTGTCGGCCGTTGGCCGCCCGTGCTCAGGCCCCGTCCTGGCCTGGAACCGCAGGGCTCTGACGCCTCCCTATCAGTGTTGATCTGTGTTCATCGGTGGTTGCGTTTTGTCGCATTGGGGTTAGGCCACGCCGTATGGGGGCTATACCCAGGGCGTGTGCGTATCTGGTCACCAGCCAACGAGGGAGTTGGTCGTGAGGATCTTACTCGCAGACGATGAGCCCGACATCCTGATGCTCTACGGGGACATGCTCCAGGGGAATGGCCACGAAGTGGTCAAGGCGGAGAACGGTAGGGAAGTACTCGAAGAGCTTGCGGGGGGCGGCTTCGACCTTCTCGTGCTCGATCTCTTCATGCCCGAGATCGACGGGTTCAGGGCGCTGAAGCAGCTTCGGGACAGGGGGGATGAGGTTCCCGTGATCGTGATGACCGGTCACTTCCCGGATGAGGTGGTGAACAAAGGGATCCAGAACTCGGGCGTGTCCGAGGTCCTGCGGAAGCCGGTGATGATCTCGGCCCTGCTGAACGCGGTGAACCGGGTGGCTTCCGAGACGGAAGGGTAGGCCAGAAGCGCGGGTGAGGCCCCCCCTGTACCCGGTGCCGGCTCAGATGGTGCTGAAGCTGTAGCCGACCCCCCGCACGGTGTTGATGGCCTTCCCCATATCCCCGAGCTTGGACCGGAGCCTCCGGATGTGAACGTCCACCGTACGCATGCCTCCGTAGTAGTCGTAGCCCCAGATGCTGTCCAGCAAGTCCGAACGTGTGAACACCCGGCCAGGGTGTGCGGAAAGGTGCTTGAGGAGCTCGTACTCCTTCAGCGTGAGGTCGATGACGGTCCCGTTGACCCTGACCTCGTATCTTATGAAGTTAATGACAAGGTCCTGTACCTTCAGGAGGTCCTCGTCGACCGGCCTGTCCGTGTTCCACAGGGCCAGACGAAGTCGTGCCTCCAACTCCCTAAGGCTGTAGGGCTTGATGATGAAGTCGACGATCCCGAGGGCGAAATCAAGGGCGAGGGCCGAGGCCTCGTCGCTCAACACGAGCAACGGGGCGTTCCGGGTGCTGGGGTCCGGACGCAGGAGCCGCGATACAGCGGCCACGTCGGGCGACCGCGCCTCCTGATCGAACAGAACCAGATCGTATGCCCCATCCAGATCGGGAAGTCGGTCGGGCTCCGACCCAGGGATAACGTGATTCACGGCGTGCCCGATGTATTCCAGATCGGAACGGATCCGTGCCCCGTGGGTCTCGTCGGCAAGGAGGAGGATGGTCGACATAGCCGGTAGTACCGGGCGATAGGTGGGTGTGGGAGTGCCCCGGGTCCTGCCGACGGGCGCCGCGCGCGGGCGGAGTCGCAGGGCCGAACCCCGGGATCGTGCTCGTTCGGGCGACGTAAGTACAGGCCGGACGTGGGCTTTGTCAAGGCCTATGTCGTTTCTCGGGCCGGCACGGTGCCACTCGGAAATAGCAAGAGGGGGGTTGAAGGCTCTGGCCTTTAACCCCCCTCTGCTTGACGGGTACTAATATAGCAAAAACAGAGGGAAATGTCAAGCAATAAATTATTTATAAACAGCATCTTAAACGATTGTTTCTTGTTGACTTCTGACCTTGCTTGAGTTACCTTACCTCCAGACAATCGCACTGCCGTGGCCGCCGGATCGAGAGAACCTCCGGCGCCCAGTCAAACACCAGCCAGGAGGGAGCCCAATGGCCCGAGTGCCCCCTGCCGGCCTCCGCAAAAGGTGTGCACGCTGTGGTGCTGCAATACCCCGCGACCGAGTCCTGGTCCTCCCGGGGGTCCGAACCTGCGTTGTGTGCCAGTCACTTCTGGAGCGAGGCCCTGGGGGTACCCATCTCCAGGACCGTGCATCTGAAGACGCGATCGCGGGAGAATCGGCCGAGCAATCCCTGACTCCCGCGTCCCCGTCGGTCGAGCTGGCAGGAACCGAGGTGGTGGTGGGAAGCTGGTCCGGAAACCTGACGGACGTGGTCTCCGATGGCGCGCACGTGCACAGGTTGGTCCGGGAGGGAAAGACGGACGAGGCGCGGTCGCTCGTGCGCTCTCTTCCTCTCGAGGCCCAGGCAGCCCTCGTCGTACTGGGTGAAAACCCCGAAGAGATGCTCTCCCTTACCGGTGCGGACAGCTCGGGCGTTCCCGCCTACCACGAGCAGGTGGTGGATCTGCTGCCAGCCGAGGTCCTCTCGGGCCTGATCGCTGTGGCGCCCGAGGAGGAGAAGTTCAACACCGAGCTGATCCGGGCGATGTCGCCCGGGGCCTTCCGAAGGACGGTCGAAGAGACCCTCGAGCACGTTGAGGGGACGTCCCGCCGAACGAAGGTCACGTGGGAATGGATGCGCGCCCTGGCCGCCTGTGGTGATCCTCCCAGGGTTTCGAGGTTGGTCCGTAATGTGGATCCGGCACTGTTGGAGGAGGCGCTTCTCGACCGCGTGGAGCAGTTCGACCTGAATGTGATCGTGTTTTCCGGCGGAGTGGCGATCTACCGCATCCTGCTCTTCTCCGAGCTCGGGGAGGGGGGTAGTCGACCCAGTGCGTTCATCGAGGACCCGGAGACGGGCGAGGTGCTGGACGCGCTCTACGAGGCCGCTCCAGAGGTCCTGTGCGGGGTCGTTCGCGGTGCGTGGGAGCGCGCGGGAGGAGGCAAGGGATGATCCAGCCGGCGAGGCTCGACCTCGAGCGATTCCGAATCGATTCAGAGAGCTTTCTTGGGCAGGCCATGGCCCTGGGACTTCGGTTCGGGAAGCTCCGCGAGGACTACGCCGAAGGCATGCTCGCCTACCTCCGTGCTACCGGGATGGGCCACGCCCAGCGCTATCGCGAGGGAATCGGCATCTCGCGTGAGGTGCTGGAACGTGGTGTCCGACAGGCCCTGGTTTGTATGGAGCTCGGGCTCCAAGACGTGTCGGCAGGCGATCTGAACGCGGCCGTGGACTGTCTGGCGAGCGGGGATCTGGAGGCGTTGCGTAAACGCGGCTGGGAGCTTGCGTTCTTCCGGCTGGAAGAGATGCGGGAGCGGTGCACGTGGATTGTCCAGCGGCCCGGGGCGGGGCTCCTGGGAAGCCGCCTGAAGCAGGTCCGCCGGTGGTCTCGCATCTCGCCTGAGACCTGGACGTTCGAGGGTGAC